>CAZNSS010000504.1:0-3382 GCA_964575465.1 uncultured Holophagales bacterium
TCACCGTCGTGTTCTGCGACCTCCGGGGCTTCACGGCATTCACCGAGCAGACCGAGCCGGAAGAGGCGATGAACGTGCTGCGCGAATACCACGCCGCGCTGGGCGAGCTGATCTTCCGCTACGAGGGCACGCTCGACCGTTACGCCGGCGACGGCGTCATGATCCTGTTCAATGCGCCGATACAGTTCGAGGACCACGTCAAGCGCGCGGTGAAGATGAGCGGGGGAGTGAGACAGATGACGATCTACACCACTCCCGGGGTCTCGGGACCCGGGAACGGGGCAGGACGATGATGTGGGCAACACGAAATGGTGTCGCGGCGGCGTTCGCCGCCTCTTTGCTCGTCCGACCGGCACTCGCCGAGGCTCCACCGGGAGACAGGGCCGCGCAGGTCCTGCGGGACGCCGCGCTGGGGAAGGACGTGGGCGCGCGACTGTTCGCCCTCGAGAAGGCCCCGTCGGGCGACGTGCCCGGCCTCGAGGAAGCGGCGAGGCGGGCCGCCGCTTCCCCGGATCGCGTGGAGCAGGCCACGGCGCTGGAGGCGCTCGCGCGGATCGGGGTGGCGCGGAACCGCGAGCTCTTCATCGAGGCCCTCGGCTCGCCGTACCGTTCCGTCCGCCTTCGGGCCCTCAAGGCGCTCCTCACCCTCTCCGATCCGGGCCTCGCACAGAGGTTTCTCTCGGTCCTCCAGAACGACCCGGATCCAGACCTGCAGGCGCTCGCGGCCGAGGGGCTCGGGCTCAGGGGCCTTGCGGACGGGCGTGCGGCTCTCGCCCGGGCGATCGAGAGTGGCCACCCGGTGGTCCAGCGAGCCGCGGTTCGCGCCCTCGTCGCGACCGGCGACCTCGGCTTCGGCAGCAGCCTCCTCGCGCGTGCCCGATCCGAGGTCGGGCCTGAGCGCCGTCGACTCTTCGCCCTCGTCGCACTCGTTCCCGACCCGCGTCTCGTACCTTCGCTCGTCGAGTTGCTGGAGGATCCCGACGGCGAATCCCGTGTGGCGGCCGCCATCGCAATCCTTTCGATCCTCCGGCCGCCATCGTGACCCCGGCCGGGTCTCCCGACAGCGCCGTCCGCGCCCATTTCGAAAGGGTGGCGCCCCGCTATTCGTCGCAGCGTGACGGGGGCTTCCCGGGAATCCTGCGGCGTCGCGAGCAGGCCGCGATCCTGGACCTCCTCCAGGTCCGCCCCGGGCAGCGCCTCCTCGATGCGGGGTGCGTCGACGGTGCGATCCCCGCCCTCGCCTCCGGGCTCGGCGCGAGGGCCGTCGCGGCGGATCTCGTCCCCGCGATGGCGCGCGCGGCGCGGAAACGGGGCGTCGCGGCGGTCGCGACGGACCTGCGCGCTCTCGCGTTCCGGTCCGGGTTCGACGCCGTGGCCTGGATTGGTTCCTCCGAGTTCGTTTCGGACTTCCCGGCGGCGGCACGTGAGGTCGCCCGGTGCCTGCGCCCTGGAGGCAGGCTCGTCCTGCTCGTCCCGAGGCGGAACTGGTTCGGGCTCCTGTTGCTCCTCTTCCATTGGCGGCGCGGAGTTCAGATCCACCTGCGCTCCCGGAACGAGGTCTCCAGGGGCCTCTCCGAAGCGGGATTCACGGAGCCGGGGGCGTGGCGCCGTTGCGCGGGAGCCTGGGCCTGCCTCGTGCACCTCGTCGGGGAATCCGTCTCACGCCCATCGTGAGGCGACTCGTCGCGACTCTCGACGTCGCGTAGCGGGAGTGACTGCCACCGACCGCTCTCTCCGGGGCGCCCGCAGGACCGCCTGCGGATCAGGAGGAGCGGCTCCCTGACTTCGCAAACGCCTCGCGTTCGAACGCGTTGTCGAGATACGCGTCACGGCCGCGGAGTCGTGCGGCGAGAGAGGCGCCGAGGTAGGCGAACGGAAAGAGGAGGCCCCAGCGGGCCCACTGCCTGACGTGGACGCGCTCGTGCTCGCGCCAGGCCTCGACCGTCGCTTCCGTCCTCGCGAGGACGACGTGGCCGAGCGTGATCGCCGCGACCTCGAGGCCCGGAACGACGCTGGAGAGGAGCGGTCCCAGCGGGCCGTCCGTCACCTCGACGACGCCCCGAACGAAGCGGACGCGCGCGCGGAACAGGGCGAGGGGGGCGACGAGGAGGAGGAGGACGAGGAGCGTCCAGGGTCCGGCCCACGCGTAGCCGACGGCGCGTGCGAGGTGGGCGAGAGCCGGCCGTTCCGCGGCCGCCGCGATCACTCCTTCGGTTCCTTCGGCCCGGACAGCGCCTGCGTCAGGATCTCCCCCTTGATCGCCGCGAGCCGGTCTTTCGTCGCGGCCCAGCGGTCGCGCTCGGCCCAGAACGGGCAGGAAGGGCAGGTCCCGCCCTCGGGATAGTCGCGCCCCTCCTCGTGCGGGCAGCCGAGGATCTCCTCGGCGACGACGACGCTGAGCGCCTCGTGCCTCTCGACGAAGGCCATCACCTTCTCGCCGACGAACGGGTCCTCGCGGGCGTCGCCCACGCCGCCCGCGAAGGCGGCCTGCTGCGATGGTTCGGCCTCCCTGGCGGGAACGATGGTGACGACGACCTTCGAGGCCCGCGTGTCGTCGGGGCCGTAGAACGCCACGGTCGCCGCCGGAAAGCCCCGGAAGCCGCGGCGGGAGCGCTTCGAGAGGCGGGGGTGGAGTCGGAGCGGTCTCACGCGCGGAGCCTACCGCGAAGGAGGTGCGAGGCAGAGTCCCACGCGGTGGCCGCGGCCCCGGCCGCGCGCGCGCCACCCGTCGTCCGTCCGGACGAAGGAATCGGGAGGCGAGGGGAGGACGTCCCAGCCGAGCGCCGGGGCGAGGGCGCGGTGGAGCTCGTCGTAGGGGAGCTCCACCGTCTTCTCCCGCGTCGTCACGCGCGTCTTCCTCACGCCGTCGACGAAGAGGGTCCTCAGGTCGGCGACGGGGCCGAAGGCGGAGGCGAGCGCGGAGGCCGGGAGGACCCGCTCCCACTCGTCGGCGTCGGCGGGTCCGTGCCGCGGGCAGGCCGGCGCCCCGCGCGAGCCTCGCCCCCAGACCTCGAAGGGAGAGAGCGGCGTGCCGCCGCAGTGCCCGGTGAAGCTCGAGGGGCCGGGCGTGCCGGCGAGGGAGACGACCCTCTTCCAGGCGGAGTCGTCGAGAAGCGGCGGCGCGGCGGCGTCGCGCGCCCGGGCGGCGCTCTCGACGCGGCGGGGCGTCACCCACGTGACGAGCGGACCCCTCCCGGCGAAGAAGGCGCAGTGCGTCGAGTCGCAGAAGTCGACGCGCCCGTGGTGCGGGCCCGACCGGAGGAAGCGCACCGCCGCCGCGGCAAGCTCCTCGCGGAGCTCAGGGCTGCCGTCGCGCAGCTCGCCCAGGAGGATTCCCTCGACCCACGACCGGACCGTCGCGGAGAGGACGAGGCGGAGCTCG
>CAZNSS010000505.1:0-3380 GCA_964575465.1 uncultured Holophagales bacterium
GCTGCCGCGCGAACGCGTGAGGGGGCTCGTCCTCGCCGAGGGGGGGACGCTCTCTCACACGGTCGTCCTCGCGCGGGCGTTCGGGGTGCCGTGCGTGACCGGCGTGGACGGGGTCGACCGGGTCTTCGCGACGGGCGACGAGATCGTCGTCGACGGCGAGCGGGGGCTCGTCGTGGCCGCCCCGAATGAGGCCGTCCACCGCTTCTACGAGGGGCAGGGAGAGGTCCTCGCGGCCGCCGCGCGGCGGCTCGAGAGGTTCCGGAGCGCGAAGGGAATGGCGGCGGACGGCCGGCGGATCGAGGTCGGCGCGAACGTCGGCACCGTCGAGGAGGCCCGCGCCGCGTTCTCGAGCGGTGCCGAGGGGATCGGCCTCTTCCGCACCGAGCTGATGTTCCTCGACCGGGACGACCCCCCGACCGAGGAGGAGCAGTACGCCATCCTCGCCGAGACGGTGCGCCTCGCGGCGGGGCGGCCGGTCATCGTCCGGACGCTCGACGTCGGGGCCGACAAGCCGCTCTCCTGGATGCGGCTCGCGCCCGAGCGAAACCCGGCGCTCGGCTACCGCGCGATCCGGATGTACGCCGAGCACGCCGAGCTCGTGGAGCGCCAGCTCCGGGCGATCCTCCGCGCGGCGGCGTCCGGGCCGGTGAAGGTGATGTTCCCGATGGTGGCGACGCCCGAGGAGGCGCGCGACCTGCGCGCCCTCGTCGAGAAGGTGAAGGGCCGGCTCGCGGCCGAGGGGGTACCGCACGACGCGGCGATCCCGATCGGGGTGATGCTCGAGATCCCCTCCGCCGTCCTCTCCGTCAGGGCGATCGCCCGCGAGGTCGACTTCTTCAGCGTCGGCTCGAACGACCTGGCCCAGTACCTCTTCGCGGTCGACCGGGAGGACACGCGCCTCGCCCACCTCGGGAGCCCGTTCCACCCGGCGTTCCTGCGGCTCCTCTCGGAGGCCGTCGAGGGGGCACACGCCGCGGGCCGCTGGATCGGCCTCTGCGGCGAGCTCGGGGCGAGGCCGCTCGCGGCGCCCCTCCTCCTCGGCCTCGGGTTCGACGAGGTGAGCGTCTCGCCGCCAAGGGTCCTCCTGGCGAAGGCCGCGTTCCGGCGGACGACGGCCCGCGGCGGGCGCGGGATCCTCGCCGACGCGCTGACGAAGTCGACGGCGGGAGAGGTGGAGGCGCTCCTCGTGGAGCGCGTCCCGGCTTCCCGCACCCTGGTCGACGCCCAGACCGTGCGCGTCGTCTCGCGAAGCCGGAGCCGGGACGAGGCGATCCGCGCGCTCGCGGACCTCCTCCTGCTCACCGGGCGCGTGGACGACGCGGACCGGGTCGAGGACGCGATCTGGGCGCGGGAGGAGACGGCCTCGACGTCCGTGGGGCTCGGGATCGCGATTCCCCACTGCGTTTCGCCGCACGTGAGGTCCGACTCGATCGCCGCGGTCCGGCTCTCGCCCCCGGTGGCGTGGGGAGCCGGCGGCGAGACGGTCGACCTGGCGATCCTGATCGCGGTCCGGCCGGGCGCGGGGGGCGAGAAGCACCTGAAGACGATCGCCGCCCTCTCCCGCAGGCTCTGCGACGACGATTTCCGCGAGCGGCTTCTCGCCGCCCCCGAGGACGCCGCGCTCGCGGCGCTCCTCGGCGAGGCGGCCGGTTGACCCGCGCGTCCCACGGCACTCACCTGACGTCAGGAGGCTCGTTCATGCGGCTCCGCCCGGCTCTCCTCGCGCTCCTCCTCGGAACGTTCCGCGCCGCGCTCGGGGCCGACGCCCCGCCCCCGGAGCTCCACGTCGTCGCCACCGCGCACCTCGACACGCAGTGGCGCTGGACGGTGCGGGACACCATCGACGACTTCCTCCCCGAGACGATGCGCGGAAACTTCGCCCTCTTCGAGAAGGACCCCGGCTACGTCTTCAGCTTCGAGGGGGCGTTCCACTACGCCCTGATGAAGGAGTACTACCCGGAGGAGTTGGAGCGGCTGAAGGGCTGGGTGAAGGCGGGCCGGTGGAAGGTCGCAGGCAGCTGGTGGGATGCGGTCGACACGCACGTCCCGTCGCCCGAGTCGCTCGTGCGGCAGGCGCTCTACGGGAACGGCTTCTTCCGGAAGGAGCTCGGCGTCACCTCGCGCGACGTCTTCCTCCCCGACTGCTTCGGCTTCTCGTTCGCGCTCCCGTCCGTCGCCGCCCACTGCGGCCTCACCGCCTTCTCCACGCAGAAGCTGACGTGGGGCGCGGCGATGAAGATCCCGTTCGACGTCGGGCTGTGGGAAGGGGTCGACGGATCGTCGCTCCTCGCCTCGATCAACCCGGGCGACTACGCCTCGGAGCTGAAGGGGAACCTGTCGCTCGACCCCGACGTCTACGCGACGATCGACCGGCAGGCGGCGCTCTCGGGTCAGCCGGTGGCGATGAAGTACTTCGGCACGGGCGACGTCGGCGTGCCGCCGCTCGAGCCGTCCGTCGAGTGGCTCCAGAGGAGCCTCGCGGGGCCGGGGCCGCTGAAGGTGCGAAGCGTCGCCCCGGACCAGCTCGCGCGGGACCTCGCGGCCCGCCTGTCGCCGGAGGAGCGCGCGCGCCTGCCGCACTACCGCGGGGAGCTCCTCCTGACGTCGCACGGGGCCGGCTGCTACACGTCGCAGGCGGCGATGAAGGCGTTCAACCGGACGAACCAGCGCCTCGCCTTCGCGGCGGAAGCCGCGGCGGTCGCGGCGGACGGCCTCGGCGGGGCGGCGTACCCGCGCGAGACGCTCCGCGAAGCGTGGACGCGCTTCCTCTGGCACCAGTTCCACGACGACCTGACGGGGACGAGCATCCCCGAGGCGTACGAGCTCTCCTGGAACGACGAGACGATCGCCGCGGGGACCTTCGCCGACGTCCTGGGCTCGTCGGTGGGCGTCGTCTCGCGCGCCCTCGACACGCGGGGCGCCGGCGTCCCGCTCGTCGTCTTCAACCCGCTCTCGTTCGAGCGGGAGGACGTCGTCGAGGCCGTCGTCCGGTTCCCCGGCGCCGCGCCGCGCGCAGTCCGGGTGACGGGGCCAGGCGGCCGCGAGGTCCCGGCGCAGGTCGTCTCGCGGGACGGCGCTTCGGCGACGGTCGTCTTCGTGGCGCGCGTCGCCCCGGCGAGCGCGTCGGTCTTCGGCGTGGAGCCGGTCTCGAAGCAGGCGCCGGCGGGGGAGACGAAGGCCAGCGCCGCCGGCCTCGAGAACGCGCGGATGCGTGTGCGGCTCGACGCGGCGGGGAACGTCGCATCGGTCTTCGACAAGACCCTCGGGAAGGAGCTCCTCTCGGCGCCTCTCGCCCTCCAGCTCTTCGAGGACGAGCCGCGGAAGTGGTCGGCGTGGGAGGTCGAGTACTCGGCCCTCTCCGCCCCGCCGCGCGAGGTCGT
>CAZNSS010000506.1:0-3373 GCA_964575465.1 uncultured Holophagales bacterium
CTCCCCGCAGAGACCCCCAACGCCTGACGCCCCCTCCCGGAAAACCCGTTCCAGGCCCCGGCCGCCGAGAGGCGCCGGGGCCTTTCCGCGTTCGTCCTTCCCGGGGCCACCCCGCCCGAATGTGTGACCCACGTCGCACGTCCGTCGGATCGCCCCGTGGCCCAACGGGTCGAGGCACACTACCGACGGGAGCATCAGGTCTCGAGGGTCACGGGGGAGTAATGGCGTCTCGTCGGCTACCGGCCCGGGTCTTCTTCGGCGCGCTCGCAGCGCTTCTCGTCCTGTCGACGGCGCCCGTCGCCCGCGCCGTGGACGGGGCAGGAGCGACCCAGGACCCTGTCCCCTGCAAGGCGACGGTAAGTCCGTCCTCCTTCGCCTTCGGCGCCGCCGGGGGGACGGGCACGTTCGCCCTCGACCTCACTTCCGGCTGCCCCCTCGAGATCGAGGCGGACGTCCCGTGGCTCCACGTCACGCCCACGTCGGCCGGCGGCCCGACGACGAACGGCGTCGTGGCCTTCCTCGTGGACGAGAACACGACGTCCGTTTCCCGGACGGGGACCATCGCGGTCGCCGACGCCCGGGTGACCGTGAAGCAGGACGGTGGCGCCGCCTGCCCGCCCCTCGCGGCACCGGCGCTCGAGAAGCCCGCGGACGGCGCGGCGGGGCTTGCCCCGAGCGTGAACCTCTCCTGGACGGCCGTGCCCGGCGCTTCGGCCTACGACGTCTACCTCGGAACTTCCTCGAACCCGTCGCTCGTCGCGAAGGGCCTCGCCGGCACGACCTGGCCGGCGTCGAACCTCTCGTCGGGAAGAACGTGGTACTGGCGGGTCGTCGCTCGCCGGAGCAACGGCTGCGCCGATTCGCCCGGAGCTTCGTCTCAGGTCCGCTCCTTCTCCACCGCGACCGAGTGCAGGGAGCCGGGCGACTTCCGCCTTCTCTACCCGCCCGACGGCGCGGTGGGCCTCCCCGCGTCGCTCGACCTCGAGTGGCAGCCGTCGGTCGGCGCCGCGACCTACGACGTCTACCTCGGGACCTCGTCCCCTCCCCGGAAGGTCGCGTCCGGCCTGGCGACGACGCGGTACCACGTCGACGGTCTCGCTCCCGGCGCGAAGTACCACTGGACCGTCGTCGCCCGGTCCGGGTGCAGCCCCACGCGAAGCGAGGACGCCTCCTCCTTCGCGTTCTCCGTCGGCGGGGCGTGCCAGCCCCCCGGGGCGACGGTCCTGACGTCGCCGGCAGCTGGCGCGTCGGTCGAGGCCGGGACGGGCTCGTTCTCCTGGGCACACACCGCCGGAGCGGCCGCATACGACCTCTACCTCGGCCCCGAGGGCGCCCTGGCCCTCTACGCGGCCGGCCTCGACGAGACCTCGCTCCCGATCCCCGACCTGACGCCGGGTACGTGGGCCTGGCGCGTCGTCTCCCGCTCGGGATGCAGCGGCCAGAGCTCCCGGAGCGAGGACCGGAGGCTCAACGTGACGGCGCGCTGCACGCCCCCTGCGGCTCCGGCCTTCGCCTCCTTCCCATCCGGCCCCGTGGCGTCGGGCCAGTCGTACGTCCTCTCCTGGAACGAGGTCCCCGGGCTCGGGAGCGACGGCCGATACGTCGTCGAGAGGTCCGCCGACCCGGCGTTCGCGAAGCTCCTCGACCGGCAGGAGACGGCGGAGACGAGCGTGTCGTTCCTGCCGGGCGCGGCGGGGACCTACCACCACCGCGTCCGGGCTCGCGCCGGCTGCGTCACGGCCTCGACGGGGACTTCGTCGCCCTCCGTCGCGGTGACCGTCGTCCCCGGAGCCCCGAACGCCGTCTTCACGCTCTCCCCCGCCCCGGTCGTCGTGGGGCTCGGCGAGAGCCTCGCCGGGAAGAAGGCGCGGTTCGTCGTCGAGAACATCGGTTCCGTCGCCTCCACCGTCGTGATGGGCCAGGGGCGCTCGACCGCGGCCCCGTTCTTCGACATCGTCGACCCGGCCGGCGGCGATGCCCGGATCGTGACGCTCGAGCCGCGCCGGCCGAAGGCGTTCGACGTCGTCTTCACCGGCGTCGGCACCGATCGCGCCGAGACCTACCAGGGGGTCGTCTACTGCACCGCCGCCACGAGCAACCTCGCCGTGACGCCGTTCGCGTTCGTCACGCTTCGCGTCGCCGCGGACGGGGCCCTCGCGACGGCGAGCCCGGAGATCCTCTCCGGCGCGGCACGCGCCGAGCGGATCGACTTCCCGCCGTTCGCGGGGGACGACACCGCCCGGCCTCCGGTCACCGTGACGATCCGCAACCCCGGCAGCTCGCCGATGGAGCTCGTCGAGGAGATCGGGCCCGAGGCGTGGCTCGCGGCCGAGCGGGGCTGGAACGCCACTCCCCTTCCGGCCGGCGCGTCCCGGTCGGTGAGGCTGACGACGCAGCGCGAGAAGGCTCCGGGCGGCTCGGGCTTCCCCCGGTACACCTATTTCGGCGTCCGCGCCCGCGGAGGCGGCTTCGCGCGCGTCCTCGTCGTCGACAACGACCTCGTCGCCGTCGGCCGGGGCCGCGGGGCCCTCGCGGGGCGCAGCGTCCGCTCCCGGATCGTGCCGTCGGTCGTGAACGGCACGTCGGTCCTCGGGAACGTCTTCGTCTCCCGGCTCGACCTGACGAACGCGGGGACCGAGCCGGTGGCGGCGGAGCTCGTCTTCACGCCCGCCGGCGCCGACGGGTTCGACGCCGACGCGGTGAAGCGGACGGTCGTCGATGTCCGCCCGAACGACGTCCTCCGCCTGGAAGACCCCCTCGGGGGACTGTTCGGCCTCGCCCCGCCCGTCTCCGGGACCCTCGAGGTCCGGACGGCTCCCGAGCGCGCGGGCTTCCTCACCGTCGCCTCGTCCGTCGAAACCCCGGCGCGAGGCGGCGGGGCGCTCGGCTTCGCGCTCCCGATCCTCACGCGGGGTGAAGGTGCCCGGCTCGGTGCCCAGCACTCCCTGGGAGGCCTCTCGGCGAGCCCGACGAAGCGGACGAACGTCCTCCTCGTCGAGACGACGGGCGTCGAGCCGACCCGGGTCCGCGTCACCCTTCGCGGCCCGTCCGGAGCCGCGCTCGGCTCCTCGCTCCTCGACGTCCCCCGCTACGGCCTGCGCCAGCTGAACTCCGCCCCGGAATCGCTCGGCGGCGGCGACTCCGTCGAGGGCGCGAGCCTCGACGTCGAGGTCGTGGAGGGGGGCGGCGCCGTTGCCGCGATCGCGACCGTCATCGACCGCGCGAACGACGACGCGTCCGCTCTGGCGAGCCGGCCCGTCGCCTCGCCGGCGGTGGCGACGGCCGGCGTCCAGGCGCTGTCGTTCCTCGGCACCACCATCCGGTCCGTCGTCCCCTCGCTCGTCGGCGGCTTCCCGACCTTCCCCGGCAGCGG
>CAZNSS010000507.1:0-3370 GCA_964575465.1 uncultured Holophagales bacterium
TTCAGCGTCATCCAGGCGACGGGGACGATCGAGTTCGCGATCCGGCGGATCACGGCGGTCCTCGCGACGCATCCCCACCTGACGAAGCTCGTCATCCCCGTCCTGATGTGCGTGTTCTCGCTCGCGGGGTCGGTCTTCGGGATGGCCGAGGAGGTCATCCCGTTCGTCCTCATCACCGTGCCGCTCGCGATCTCGCTCGGCTACGACTCGATCGTCGGGACGGCGATCCCCTTCCTCGGGGCGGCGGCGGGCTTCGGCGCCGCCTTCTTCAACCCGTTCACGGTCGGGATCGCGCAGGGGCTCGTCGGCCTGCCGCTCTACTCGGGCCTCGGCTACCGGGTCCTGACCTGGTTCGTGACGACGAGCGTCATGATCGGGTGGGTGATGGTCTACGCCGCGCGCGTCCGTCGCCACCCGGAGTCGAGCTCCGTCTTCGCGCTCGACCGCTCGCGGGAGAAGGTGGAGTCGCACGCGGCCGACGTCGAGCCGTGGACGGCGCGTCGCGCCCTCGTCCTCGGGATCTTCGTCTCGTCGATGGGCGTCCTCGTCTGGGGGATCCTCCAGAAGCAGTGGTTCATCGAGGAGATCGGGGCCCTCTTCCTCGCGATGGGCCTCGTGATGGGGATCGTCGGGGGCCTGAAGTCGAACGAGATCGCCACTTCGTTCGTCGCGGGCGCCAAGGACATGGTCACCGTCTCCCTCATCATCGCCTGCGGCCGGGCGCTCCTGATCATCGCCCGCGAGGCGAAGGTCCTCGACACGATCCTCTTCCACGGCTCCGGTCTCATCTCGCACCTGCCCGGCGTCGTCGCGGCGCAGGTCATGTTCCTCGTCCAGTGCGTCATCAACTTCTTCATCCACTCGGGGACGGCGCAGGCCGCGCTGACGATGCCGATCATGGCGCCGCTCGCCGACCTCGTCGGCCTGACGCGCCAGACGATGGTCTTCGCCTACCAGCTCTGCGAGCTGATCAACCCGATCCTGCCGACCTCCGCCGTGACGATGGGGGTCCTCGGCATGGCGAAGATCCCGTGGGAGAAGTGGGCGCGCTGGTTCCTGCCGCTCATGGTGACGCTCCTGTTCGTCGCGTTCCTCCTGCTCGTCCCGCCGGTGCTCACGCACTGGGGCCCGTTCTGAAGGGGGGTGCGAAGGTGCGCTCCGTCTCCCGGGGTGTCCTCCTCTCTTCCGTCGCCGTCGCAATGCTCCTCGCCGCCGGCCCGCTTTCGGCCGCGCCGGGCGACCTGCCCGAGGACCACAGGACCCTGGCGAAGTCCGCCAGCTACGACGGGGTGGCGGCCTTCCTGAAGACCGTCGACGGGAAGGGGCCGGTCACCGTCTCCGTCGAGGGAAAGACGGCGCAGGGGCGCTCGGTCTTCCTCGTTCACGCGAGCCACGGCGGGAACCCGCCCTTCCGGATCCTCTTCTACGCGCAGCAGCACGGCGACGAGGTCTCGGGAAAGGACGCCCTCCTCTACCTGCTTCGCGACATCGTGCGCAACCCCGCGCTCCTGCCTCCGGACGTCGACCTCTGGGTGATGCCGATGATGAACCCCGACGGCGCCGAGGCGGGGACGCGGAGGAACTCGGCCGGGGCGGACCTGAACCGGGACCACGTGACGCTCTTCCAGCCCGAGACGGAGGCGCTCCACCGCGTCGCGCGCCGCGTGAAGCCGCACCTCGCCGTCGACGCGCACGAGTTCGGGCGCGACTCGGAGGAGTGGACGAAGAAGGGCTGGGAGAAGTGGCCCGACATCACGATGGACGGGCTGAACAACCCGCACTTCGACCGCGAGCGGATGGCCGCTGCGCGGACGTGGGTCGAGGAGGCCGCCGGCGCGGAGGAGAAGGCGGGGCATCGCTTCCTCCGCTACTGGGTCGGCGGGGCGCCGCCCGACGACGAGCAGCGCCACTCGGCTCCCGACACGGACGGCGGCCTGAACGGCGTCGGCGCCTACGGCGGCCTCTCGTTCATCATCGAGGCCGCCGTTCGCCACCACGCGAAGGACCCATCGGCCGACCTCGGCAGCAGGGTCGACGCCTACCTCGTCCTCTTCCGGCGCTTCGTCGAGGGGGCCGGCCACCGCGCCGGGGACCTCGCGGTGGTCGAGCGTGCGAGGAAGCTCCCCGTGCCGGCCTTTCTCCCCTCGGACGCCCTCTGGGTGAACCCGGGCGGGACGGTCACGGAGTTCCCCGTCGTCGAGGTGGCGACCGGGACGGTCCGGAAGGTCCCGACGGCGAACCTGATGACCGAGGTGGCGGTGAAGCGGACGGTGCCGACGCCGCTCGGCTACTCCGTCGTCCCGGAAGCGGCGCCCGAGATCGCCGCGCTGCTCACCCGGCACGGCCTCTCGTTCGAGACGCTCGCCGCGCCGCGGACGGTGACGGCCGAGCGCTGCACGCTCCTCCGGGTGGAGGAGGAGGTCGACGACGTCTACAGCCGCTACGGCGGCCGGACGATCGTGACGCGCGGGAGCGCGAAGCCGGTGGAGCTCCCGGCAGGGAGCCTCTGGGTCCCGCTCGAGGGGGAGGGCGCCCTCCGGGCGGCGATCCTCCTCGAGCCGACCGCGATGTACGGTCTCTGGCAGTACCCGCGGCTGAAGGCGCTGGTGGCGTGGGATGGCACGATCCCGGTCCTCCGCGTCGTGAAGGCCTCGAGATGACCGCCGAGCCGCACGCGCCCTTTCCGCTCGAGGACGAGCGGATTCCTCCGATCGAGCGGATCGACCTCCTCCTCGTCCGTCTCCCGTTCGTCGCGCCGTTCTCGATCAGCTCGGCGACCTGGACGTGCAAGGAGACCTGGCTTCTCCGCGTGGAGGGAGGCGGCGTCACGGGGTGGGGCGAGTGCGTCGCCGACCCCGACCCGTTCTACGCGCCGGAGACGACGACGTCGGTCCGGCACATCGTGACCGAGTTCCTCCTTCCCCTCGTCGAGCCGGGGCTCACGTTCGGCGAGCTGGACACCCGCTTTTCGCACGTGCGCGGGAACCGGATGGCGAAGGCGACGGTGGAGAACGCCCTCGTCGACCTCGCGGCGAAGGCGAAGGGGGTCCCGCTCCACGAGATCCTCGGCGGGCCGCGGAAGCGGATCCCTTCCGGGATCAGCCTCGGTCTCCAGGAGACGCCGGCCGACCTCGTGAAGGAGGTCGCGGCCGCGGTGGAGAAGGGCTACCACCGCGTGAAGGTGAAGGTGAAGAAGGGGAAGGACGTCGACTACGTCGCGGCCGTGAGGGACCGCTTCCCCGACGTCCCGCTCATGGTCGACGCGAACGGCGACTATCGCCTCGAGGACGCCGCGCACCTCGCCCGCCTCGACGCCTTCGGCCTCACGATGATCGAGCAGCCGCTGTCGTACAGCGACTTCTACGAGCAC
>CAZNSS010000508.1:0-3370 GCA_964575465.1 uncultured Holophagales bacterium
GGTCCGGAACCGCTCCCGGGCTGACGACCACCGGGATCCCGGCCTCGGTCAGGGTCTCGACGTCGGCGGCGAGCGTCGTGTAGAGGCCGCCGTAGCCGTCGAACGCCCCGGGGCTCGCCGGCCAGCGGACGAAGAGGAAGTGCGCGTTGAGCCCGGCCGAGGCGAGGAGGAGGACCGCTGGGAGGAACCGCGCGGCGCGCATGCGCCTCCGGAGGAGGCGGGAGCCGACGAGCGCCCCCGACGCCGCCAGGAGGGCCGTGGCCGGCGCTGCGAGGCCGACCCGGTACTGGTTCGGTGCGTCCGTGACCTGCGAGAGGAGGCCCGCGGCGAGGGGCGCGAGGAGCAGGACGAGGACGAACGGGCTCGGAGGACGGAGCGGGCGCCGGAGCGCGAGGACGAGACCTGCGAGGCCTGCGAGACCCGAGGCGAGGTCGAGCGCGGGAGTCCGGTCGAGGGTGTGCCACGAAAGGGGGTCGCCCGAGACGAGGAAGAGTCCCGTGTAGTGGATGACGTTTCCGGCGAGGAAGAGGGGCACCAGGGAGATCGAGCCGGAATCCGAGAAGAGGGACGCCGCCCGGCCGCGGGCCAGGAGCGCCTCGGGCTGGGAAAGCGCCGCGACGAAGAGAGGCACGAGCCCGAGGGTCAGCCCGCCGAGCCAGGCGGCGAGGAGCCCCGGCCTCGGGCGCGGGACGAGGAGGAGGAGGGCCGAGGCGAGGGCCGGGGGCGCCGCGGCGCCGTAGCAGGGAACGGCGAGGCCCAGGAGGGCCGCGCCGAGGAGAGCGTGGACGGGACGGGAGCGCCGGGCGGCCGCCCCGACGAGGAGCACCCCGGCGAGGCTCAGGAGCGTGGCCAGGACGACGACCCACCCCCATCGCCCGTCGCTCGCGTGCCACCGCGATCCGGCGAGGAAGAGAGCGGCGAGGAAGGCCCGGCGCTCTCCGAGGAGGCCGGCCCCCAGCGGGTAGAGGAGGAGGACCATGGCGACCGAGGGGAGGATCGAGGTGAACCGCCACGCCGTCCTCGACCAGCCGGCGGCCCTGAGGAAGGAGGCGGGCCACGCGTAGTAGAAACCGGGCTGATAACCGCCCAGGAGACTCTGGTTGATGCCGTGGGGATAGAGGCGGAGCGGATCGAGACGCTCGGCGCCGCTCGCGAAGCGCGCGGCGTTCCGGGCGGCGTACGCCTCGTCCTCGTTGAAGCCGGGGAGCAGTGTCCCGGCGGCCGTCACGCGGAAGAGGAGCGCCACGGCGAGGACGACGAGCGTCCGCACGACCCGGCTCCCGAGGCGCGACATCGCGCCATCGTGCCACACGCCCGGGTGGCGCAGGAGTGCGAGAAGATGGGTGCATGGCGAAGCTCGCCGCATCCATCCTCTCGGCCGATTTCGGTCGTCTCCTCTCACACGCCCGCGAGGCGGTCTCCGCCGGGGCCGACTGGCTCCACGTCGACGTGATGGACGGCCGGTTCGTCCCGAACCTCACGATCGGCCCTCTCGTCGTCGAGGCGCTGCGGCCGCTGCGCCGGGAGACGGGTGCGCTCCTCGACGTCCACCTGATGATCGTCGAGCCGGAGAGGTATCTCGCCGAGTTCGCGAAGGCGGGCGCCGACGTCCTGACGGTCCACGTCGAGACCTGCCCGCACCTCCACAGGACGGTCCAGCAGATCCGCGAGCTCGGTGTGAAGGCGGGCGTGACGCTGAACCCCGCGACGCCGCTCTCCTCGCTCGAGGAGATTCTCCCGGACGTCGACCAGGTCCTCGTGATGTCGGTGAACCCCGGGTTCGGGGGCCAGTCGTTCATCCCGTCGGCCACCGCGAAGGTGAGACGGCTGCGTGCGATGCTCGACGCCTGCGGCTCGGAGGCCGAGCTCGAGGTCGACGGTGGGATCAAGCCGGAGAACGCCCGGGCGGTCGTCGAGGCCGGGGCCACCGTCCTCGTCGCCGGCTCCGCGGTCTTCGGCGGCGACGTTGCGGCGAACCTGAGGCGCTTCCGCGAGGCGATCCGCTCCGCTTGACGGTTCCGGCCGGTCCCCGTATCCTCCACGGCTCCGGCCCAAGGGCTGGAGCGGGTCTTTTGAGAATCTGATCCGGGTCGAGGGCGGGGCTTCAAGTACCTCCACGAGGTCCCCTGCCGGTAGCCCTGGGAAGCCTTTAGGCGCGTAGCTCAGTGGGAGAGCACTACCTTGACACGGTAGGGGTCAGCAGTTCGATCCTGCTCGCGCCTACCATCCCGCTTCCCGCAGCGTTCGCAGGCGCTTAGCTCAGCCGGTAGAGCACTTCCTTCACACGGAAGGGGTCAGCGGTTCGAGTCCGCTAGCGCCTACCATCCCGCTCCCCCTCCTCCTCCCGAAACCCGATCTCGATGCCCCGCCACCTCGATTCGGAGGAGGTCGTCGCCATGTCTGCCATCGCCGAACAGCTCGTCCGCCTGACCCTTCCCGACGGTTCCGTCCGGGAGGTGGCTGCGGGTACGACCGGCGAGGCCGTGGCGGCCTCCATCGGGGCGCGTCTCGCCAAGGACGCGCTCGCGGTGAAGGTCGGCGGCGAGATCCTCGACCTGAAGCGCCCCATCACCCGGTCGGGCGCGTTCGAGGTGATCACGCCGAAGCACCCCGACGCGCTCGAGGTCTACCGGCACTCGACGGCCCACCTGACGGCCCACGCGGTCAAGCGCCTCTTCCCGGGCGTGAAGATCGGGATCGGCCCGGCCATCGACAACGGCTACTACTACGACTTCGACCCGGGCCGGCCCTTCACGCCGGAGGACCTCGAGAAGATCGAGGCCGAGATGCGGAAGATCGTGGCCGAGAACGTACCCGTGGAGCGCCTCGAGATGTCGAAGGCGGAGGCCGTGGCGATCTTCGAGGCCCAGGGCGACAACCTCAAGGTCGAGATCGTCGGCGGCATACCGGAGGGCTCGCTCTCCTGCTACCGGCAGGCCGACTTCATCGACCTCTGCCGCGGGCCGCACGTCCCGTCGACGGGAAAGCTCGGCGTCTTCAAGCTGACGCACGCCGCCGGCGCGTACTGGAAGGGCGACGAGACCAAGCCGATGCTCCAGCGCATCTACGGTTCCTCGTTCCTCTCCCAGAAGGAGCTGGACGAGCACCTCCTCCGCCTGGAGCAGGCGCGGGCGCGCGACCACCGGAAGCTCGGCAAGGAGCTGGGGCTCTACCTCTTCCACCCGTGGGCGCCGGCCTCGCCCTTCTTCCTCCCGAAAGGGGCGACGGTCTACACGCTCCTCGTCGACTACATGCGGAGCCTCTACCCCAAGTACGGGTACAGCGAGGTCGTGACCCCGCAGGTCTTCGACGTCGAGCTCTTCAAGCGCTCGGGGCACTACCAGAACTACCACGAGAACATGTTCTTCAC
>CAZNSS010000509.1:0-3366 GCA_964575465.1 uncultured Holophagales bacterium
CCGAAGCGCTGCGTCACGGGGAAGTGGTCGACCTCCATCGTCCGGCGGAGGATCGAGTAGGGAGGCTGGAGCGAGATCCACCTCTCCCAGCCGTGCTTCTCCGAGAGCCAGAGAGTCTCGACGATCTCCCAGGACTCGAGGCGGACGGTCCAGGGGCTGACGCCGGGGTCGGTCGCGTGGCTCGTCGAGCAGCCGATGTGCCGGACCTTTCCCTGGCGGACGAGGTCGGTCAGCGTCGAGAGCGTCTCCTCCCACGGCGTCGTCCGGTCGGGGCGGTGGATCTGGTAGAGGTCGATCACGTCGGTCCCGAGGCGGCGAAGGCTCGCTTCCACCTGCTCCTGGATCGCCTTGCGAGAGAGCCCCTGCTCGTTCGGCCCCGGGCCCATCCGCGACCAGACCTTCGTCGCGAGGACCGCCTCGTTCCTCCGGCCGGCCAGCGCCTTCCCGACGATCTCCTCCGACGAGCCCTCGCCGTAGTTGTTCGACGTGTCGATGAAGTTGATCCCGGCGTCGAGCGCGCGGTGGACCATCCTCACGCACTCGGTTTCGTCCGCGTTTCCCCAGCGTCCGAGCATCATCGTCCCGAGGCAGAGAGGAGAAACCTTCAGTCCCGAGCGTCCGAGGTTGCGGTATTCCATGGCGTCCTCCCGCGGCGGCGGCCGCATGCGAAAGAGTATGCCGAGCGGGTAGACTCCGCCGCCAACCACCATGAAGTCGACGTTCACCGCTCTCCTGACGGCGGTCTTCGTGACGGCCCTGGGCGCCTGGCTCGTGCTCCTGTGGGGATCCGCCTCCAGCGATGTCACGCCGTTCGTGGCCTTTGCAGGCGCGGGAGGGGCCACTCTGTTCGTGGGAGCGATCGTCCTGAGAAGGACGGAGCGCGCCCACGCGGCCGCGCTCGACCGCGAGGCGAAGGGACTGCCGCTGCGGGACGGGTCCCTCGAGGCCGCGAGCGGACCTCTCGTCCTGTGCGGGCCGACGCTCAGGGCGCCGCTCACGGGGAGGCCCTGCCTGGCCTGGGCGTTCGAGGCGTGGTTCGAGAAGGTCGTCGGGGGGGGCGAGGGCGAGGACGAGGGCAAGGAGACGCGCCGGGTGGCCGTCGCGTCCGGAAAGGGGCTGGCCCACGTCACGATCCGGTCGGCGCGCGGCGAGGCCGCCCTCCTCGGGTGGCCGGGGCTCGAAGCGTTCGCCCATCGGACCGTACGCGGACCCGAGGCCTGGCAGGGACTGAAGAGGGTGGTTGATTCGAAGGGCCCGGGGGGGGCCGCGAAGGACCGGCGGGAGCCGGACGGTACGGCGGCCCTCGAGGCGGTCTTCGTCGACGGGAAGGAGAAGCCCGATCTTTCGTCCCTCGAGGCGAGGGAGTGGATCGTTCCGCCGGATGCGCAGGTGGCGGCGGTCGGGACGTGGTCGGCGGCGCGTGGCGGCCTCCTCCCGGCGCGATGGCTCGACGCGAAGGACGTCCGGCTGATCCCTGGTCACGGGGCCGCCCTCGGGCACTTCGTGACCTCCAACTGGCAGCAGAAGCTCGCGAAGGCGATCCCGGTCGCGGTTCTCCTGAACGTGCCGGCGATCGGGCTCGCCCTCTACCGGCTCCTGAGAGGGTGAAGACGTCGATGGAGCGTGAAGCGGAAAGGAACCAGGAGACACCCAGATGATCAAGAAGAGCTGCACGATCGCCGCCGTCGTCCTCCTCGCCCTCTTCGCCGGGTATTTCCGGCTCCTCTACGGAAAGGTCGAGACCGTCCCCGCCGTGATCCTCGCGGGCTTCGGCGCCCTCGGCCTCGTCATGGTCGTGTCGCAGCTGAAGGCCGTGATCTTCGGCAGCGGGGACTCGGGGGCGCTCAAGCGCGCCGAGCAGGGACTCCCGCTCGAGGACGGGAAGGAGGAGGCGGTCTGGGGGCCGATCGAGCCGCTCGGCGCGACGCTCGAGGCGCCCTTCAGCGGCACGCCGTGCGTCGCCTACGAATACGACGCGAAGAACCCGTCGACCCGGGACTCCGACGGCGACGAGCGGCCCGGGGGCTCGACGCTCGCCGGCTTCGCCCTCGCGCCGTCGGTCATCCGGTCGAGCCGGGGAGACGTGAGCCTCCTCGGCTTCAGCACGCTCGACCAGTTCGACGGGAGGACGCTCTCCGACCCGGAGGCGCGGGAGCGGGCCGCCCGGTACGCAGGCTCGGCCGAGTTCACGGAGATGGGCCTCGCGAAGATCGGCGCGATGATCTCGGCCATGGACGCCGCCATGGCCGACGACGACGGGTCGGTGCGGCAGGACATGCGGATGAAGGGCTCTTCCGCCGAGGGCCTCGCCTCCTGCACGCTGACCGAGAAGGTCATCACCCCGGGGGAGACCGTCACCGCGATCGGGATCTGGGACGCCGCGAAGGGAGGGCTCGTGCCGAGGCTCCGCGGGAAGTCGACGATCGTCCGCCTGATGCCGGGGGGCGGAGCGGCGATGGTCGCGCACGCCGGGAAGCGCCCCTGGGGCACCCTCGCGTTCGCGCTCCTGTGGGCGGGCTTCGCGCACGCGTTCATCGCTCTCGTCCTCCTCAAGTCCCCGAGGTGACGTGCCCGAGCTCCCGGACGTCGCGCTCTACGTCGAGCACCTGACCCGACGGCTCGCGGGGCGGACGCTCGAGCGGGTCCGCCTCGCCTCGCCGTTCCTCCTCCGGACGGTCGTTCCCCCTCTCTCGGCCGCCGAGGGAAGGACGATCCTCGGGTTCCGGAGGCTCGGGAAGAGGATCGTCTTCGAGCTCGAGGGCGGGCCGTTCCTCGTCGTCCACCTGATGATCGCGGGGCGCTTCCGCTGGAAGGACGTGGTCCGGGCACCGGTGCCGAAGAAGGTCGGCCTCGCCGCCTTCGACGTCTCCGGCGCGACGCTCCTCCTGACGGAGGCGAGCCCGAAGAAGAGGGCGGCCGTGCACGTCGTCGCGACGGAGGAGGAGCTCGTCGCCCTGTCGCGCGGGGGCGTCGAGCCGCTCGAGGCCGACGCCGCTCTCTTCGGAGCGGCGCTGCGCTCCGAGAACCACACGGTGAAGCGGGCGCTGACAGACCCGCGCCTCGTCAGCGGGATCGGCAACGCGTACTCCGACGAGATCCTCCACGCGGCGCGGATCTCCCCGTTCGCGCTGACGCGGAACCTGGGAGACGACGAGGTGGCGAGGCTCTTCGCGGCGACGCGAACGACGCTGGGGTTCTGGCTCGACAGGCTTCGCGAGGAGACGGGGGACCGGTTCCCCGAGAAGGTCACGGCCTTCCGCCAGGACTTCGCCGTCCACGGGAAGTACGGCCGGCCGTGCCCCGTGTGTGGAGACCCGGTCCAGCGCCTCGTCTACGCCGATAGCGAGGCGAACTACTGCGCGACCT
>CAZNSS010000510.1:0-3361 GCA_964575465.1 uncultured Holophagales bacterium
CGTTCGACCCGCGCGTCGTCCCGCTGACGGCGGGCGACGACACGCTGGCGTGGGTCGCCCTCGAGCGGTCGCCCGCCGACCCGGTCGGCTTCGCTTCCGTCGTCGCCCACGCGGCGTCGCTCCTGGCGTGGGTCCGCATGTCGGAGAAGGTTCGCGAGGCCGACTTCGAGCTGAAGTACCGGGTCTGGGAGCTGGAGAGCCTCTACGACGTCGGCCTCTCCATCGCCGGCACCCTCGATCTGGAATCGCTCGCCGACGAGATCCTGATGAAGTCGGTCTCGCTGCTCAACGCCCGGAGCGGGACGCTCGTCGTCCGCCCCGGGGCCTCGGCCGACGGCGAGCTCCCGGTCTTCATCCGGAGCATCGGGACGCCTCTGGTCGACGACGGGACGACGCCGGACCCGGTCGGACGCGTCCTCGTCTGCAATCGCCGGGAGGATCGCCCGCCCGCCCTCGCGGCGGCACCCGCCGAGAAGCTCCTCGCCGTCCCGATCTCCTCCGAGGGGCGTCCCCTCGGGCTCCTCGTCGTCGCCGACAAGGAAAACCGCGCGGGGGGGATCGACGACTTCGGCCCGGCCGACACCCGCATCCTCTCCCTCTTCGGGAACCAGGCGGCGATCGCGCTCGAGAACGCCCGCCTCCACCGCGAGGCGGTGGAGAAGGAGAAGATGGAGCGCGAGATCGAGATCGCGGCCTCGATCCAGCGGGCGATCCTTCCCGCGACCCTCCCCGCGGTCTCCGGGATCCTCATCGCGGCGGGGAACCGGCCCACGCGCCAGGTGGGCGGGGACTTCTACGACGTCTACCCGCTCCCCGACGGGCGCGTCGCCTTCTGCGTGGCGGACGTCGCGGGGAAGGGGATCCCGGCCGCGCTCCTCGTCTCGACCGTCCACGCCTGCATCCACCTCCTCGTGGAAGCGGGGGCGAGCGACCTCACCGGCCTCGTGGCGCGCGTGAACCGGCACCTCGCCCGCTTCTCGGCGACGCGCAAGTTCGTGACGCTCTTCATGGCGGTGTTCGATCCCTCGGACCGGAGCCTCCGGTACGTGAACGCCGGGCACAACCCCGGGATCTGGATCACGGGGTCGGGCGTCACCCTTCTCCCGAGCGGCGGGGTTCCCATCGGCATGTTCGAGACGGCCAGGCAGGTCGAGAGCCGCGTCGAGCTCGCGCCGGGCGACCTCGTCGTCCTCTACTCCGACGGCATCACCGAGGCCGCCGACGCCAAGGACGAGGAGTTCGGGATGGAGAGGCTGACCCGCCTCCTCGAGGAGGGATGTGCCCTTCCACCGAACGTCCTGAAGGACCGGATCTTCGCCGCCGTCGAGACGTTCACCCGAGGCGTGGCGCAGTACGACGACCAGACGGTCCTCGTGGCCCGTCCGACCTGATGCGATCCGTGAGGCGCCCGACCGTCGCCGGGATCCTCATCGCCGCGGGAATCGCCGCCTGCACGTTTTCCCGCGAGGTGTCCGTCCACCCGCACCAGCTCCTCAAGCCGTTGCCGGGCGGGCTCGTGAACTCGGTCAACATGGACGAGCAGCTCAGGAAGGGGCTGATCACCGAGGTCCTCGAGTACCTCGCGGGGCCCGGAGGAAAGAGCGTCGAGTCCACGCGAGGAGCCCGCGTCGCGGGCCGAGCACTCCTCGAGCGGGGGGACTTCGCCGGCGCCCTCCCCTACCTCGAGCGGGCGCACGCCGAGGAGGGACGCCTCCAGGAACGCGCGGAGACGGCCTGGTTCCTTGCGCAGGCGCACTACTGGCTCGGCCGGTTCGAGGAGTCGGCCCGCTGGGTGAGGACGGCGCGGGCCGAAGGGCTCCTGATCCCGGAAGGATGGGTCGCCTTCCTCGAGTCGGCGGGCGCCGAGCCTCTGTACGGAGGGGCGATCGAGGGCGCGCGCCTCGTCCTGAAGATGGAGTACGGGAGGCCGCGCATCCCGCGGCTCCTCGTCCGCCTGAACGACCGGGAGACCGACGCGATGGTGCTCGACACCGGGGCGTCGCTCTCGCTCCTGACGGAGAGCGCCGCGACCCGGCTGGGAGTGACGCGGGTCGAGGGGGCCACGGCGTCGGCGACGGGCCTCCACCGGGGTGAGATCCCGATGGGCTTCGGCTGGGCGAAGACGGTGCGTCTCGGCGATCTGACGATCGAGCACGTCCCGTTCGGGATCCTCCCCGACGACGCCCTCACCTTCGGGACGTCGGGGACGCCCTACCGGTTCGACGGCGTCCTCGGCGTCCACTTCCTGAAGGAGCTCGACTGGCTGATCGCCTACGAGGCCCGCCAGGTACGGGCCGTCCGGCTCCCGCCGGCGATCCGGCGCGGCTCGCGCGCGCAGAACCTCTTCTTCCGGCGGCTGAAGCCGATGGTGAGGACGTCGATGAACCAGGAGCCCTGGTTCCTCTTCCTCCTCGACACGGGCTCGGAGCCTACGATGCTGACGCGCGGAGGGATCCAGAGGGCCCACCTCTTCCGGGGCGAGGCGACCTACCCGATGACCCTGGAGGGGATCGGCCAGAGCCGGGTCTCCTGGGGGAAGCTCTCGAAGGTGACGATCGGCGTCGAGAAGTACATGGTCCGCTTCGCCGACATCATCGTGAAGGAGGAGGGGGAGGGGATTGAGGACGGCGTCATCGGCTCCTCCTTCCTCGGGAGCTTCGACGTCACGATCCGCTTCTCCACGATGGCGGTGAGCCTCGAGCGGCCGGTCGACCGCCGCCTGCGGGAGGAGTCCGAGGCCGCGGAGGGGAAGCCCTCCCCGTTTTGAGACGCCGGCGGCGGCACGCCGCTCGCTAGAATGGCCCGACGTGACGACCGCACGCGCGGAATCGACCGGGAGAAGGGGGAAGTTGTTCGTGGTGGCGCTTCTCGGTGGACTTCTCGGCACGGGGTGTCCCGGGGCCGGGGACGAGGCCGACCCGACGGCTCGCGCCCGCGCCTCGATGGTGGAGCGCCAGATCGCCGCCCGCGGCGTGAAGGACGCCCGCGTCCTCGACGTGATGAGGCAGGTGCCCCGGCACCTCTTCGTCCCGTCGGACCAGGCGGGCCAGGCCTACGACGACCACCCGCTCCCGATCGGAAGCGGGCAGACGATCTCCCAGCCGTACGTCGTCGCCTTCATGACCGAGCAGCTCCGGCTGACGGGGACCGAGAAGGTCCTCGAGATCGGGACCGGATCGGGCTACCAGACGGCCGTTCTCTCGCGCCTCGCCCGGAAGGTCGTCTCGATCGAGATCCGGCCCGAGCTCGCGGCGGAGGCCACGGAACGCCTCGAGGCCTTCGGCGCGACGAACGTCGAGATTCGCGCGGCGGACGGCTTCTACGGCTGGCCCGAGGAGGCGCCGTTCGACGGCATCCTCGT
>CAZNSS010000511.1:0-3332 GCA_964575465.1 uncultured Holophagales bacterium
CTGACCCAGGAGCACCGGGTCGTCTACCTCGTCGCCCACGATCGCATCGACTTCCTCCAGGCCCGGTATCACTACTGACGTGGGACTTGGGGTCTGGTCTGCACTCTACACTCTACGTATCGCCTGAGGGTGGCGCGCCGGCCACGCCCTAGGTCGACCTGAAGACAACGGAGGAGTGATGAATCGAATCGGGGCGTTCCTTGTGCTCGCTCTCTTCGCGGCGCTCGCGGTGGCCCCCGCCGCGGCGCAGGAGCCGGCCACGCTCGAGTACCGGCTGGGGCCGAAAGACCTGATCGAGATCAAGGTGCTCGAGCTGCCGGAGATCAACGGCGAGCGGCGCGTGGGCGACGACGGGGCGATCGACCTGCCGCTCGTGGGGAAGGTACCGGTGGCGGGCCTTTCGGCGAGCGAGGTGGGCGACCGGCTCGAGGCGGTGCTGACGGCGAAGTACGTGAACCGCGCGAACGTGAGCATCGTGATCAAGGACTACGCGAACAAGCCGGTGTCGATCATCGGGGCGGTGCAGCGGCCCGGCTCGCTGAACATCGCCGGCAAGTGGGACCTGCTGCAGGCGATCTCGGCGGCCGGGGGGCTCGCGCCGAACGCCGGGCGGAAGATCTACGTCCTTCGCCGGGGCGACAACGGAGTCTCCGACAGGCTGGAGATCGACCGCGACGAGCTGTTCCTGAAGAGCTCGGAGCGGTGGAACGTGACGATCTACCCGTCGGACGTCGTGAACATCCCGCCCCGGACGCCGGTGAAGGTCTTCTGCCTCGGCGAGGTGAGGAGCCCGGGCTCGCTGGAGTTCGACAGCGACGACCGCATCACCCTCCTCTCGGCCATCGCCAAGGCGGGGGGCTTCACGACCCGCGCCGCGAAGGGGAGCATCCGCGTCAAGCGGCGCGGCCCCGACAAGAAGGACGTGGAGCTGACGGCGGACTATTCTCGGATCGTCTCGGGGAAGGACCCCGACCCGGAGCTTCAGGCCGATGACGTGGTCATCGTGAAGGAGTCGTTCTTCTGATGAGCGAGGTGCGCGACCAGAGGCAGCAGGACGCCTGGGACTCGGCCCCCGTGGGAGGGGACGAGGCCCCGCGCGAGGTGCACCTCTCGGAATACTGGAAGGTCGTCGTCAAGAGGCGGCGGATCATCGGGCTCTCCGTGGGGGTGGCTCTCGCCGCGGCGGCGCTCTTCAGCTTCCTCAGCAAGCCGACGTGGCGATCGACCGTGCTGCTGACCGTGGAGAGGGAGCGGGCGAGCGTCCTCGACATCTCCTCGGCCGGGCCGATGATCGAGACCTACAACCCGGAGTTCCTCCCCACGCAGACGAAGCTGATGAAGAGCCGCGAGATCGCCGAGCGGGTGGTGGCGCGGCTGAACCTGGTGGAGAACGCCGAGCTGAACCCGAAGAAGTCGGGCCTCGCGCGGACGATGCCGGGCCCGCGGAAGCCCGAGCTGGAGAAGGAAGCCGACGCGGCGCGGGTGGCGGTGGCGGAGAGGCTGCGCAAGGGCGTGGAGACCACGCCCGTCCGCGGGACGAGCCTCGTGGAGCTCTCGTACACGGCGCCGAGCGCGAAGCTCTCGGCCGACGTGGCGAACGCCCTGGCCGACGCCTACATCGACTGGAACCTCGAGCGGAGGTTCCGGGTGGTGGGGCAGGCGAGCCAGTTCCTGGGGAGCCAGATCGAGCAGCTGCGGACGGAGATCGACGAGAAGGAGAAGCAGCTCCAGAGCTACGGGCGCCAGAAGGACATCGTCTCCACCGACCCGCAGCTGAACGTGACGCTGCAGAAGCTGGAGAGCCTGAACCGCGACCTCTCCGCGGCCATCGGCGACCGCGTTTCCAAGGAGGCGCGCTTCTACGAGCTGCAGAACGCGCCGCCCGAGAGCGTGGCCGACCTCC
The DNA here is from genome assembly GCA_964575465.1 of uncultured Holophagales bacterium. Classification (GTDB taxonomy): domain Bacteria; phylum Acidobacteriota; class Thermoanaerobaculia; order UBA5066; family UBA5066; genus UBA5066. Next base: position 1,904 of record CAZNSS010000511.1, read on the forward strand.
TCTCGGGGGGCGTGGCGGGGCAGCTGCGGAACGACGTGCTGCGCCTCGAGCGGGAATACTCGGAGAAGCTCTCGGTCTACAAGCCCGAGTGGCCCGCCATGCAGCAGCTGCAGGCGCAGATTGCCAAGGCGAAGCAGAACTACGACCAGGTGGTCCAGGAGACCGTGGCGAAGGCGCGCGAGAACGCGCGGACGGACTACCTGACGGCCAAGCGGCGCGAGGAGAGCCTGCAGGACGTGCTGCGCGGGCAGAAGTCCGAGGCGATGACGCTGAACGCGAACGCCGTCGAGTACAACAACCTGCGCGTGGAGGCGGCGACGAAGCGCTCGCTCATGGACACGCTGCTGAAGCGCCAGAGCGAGACGGAAGTGATGTCGCGCCTCGGCGGCGCGCGCGAGAGCAACATCCGCGTGGTCGACAGGGCGCTGCCGCCGCCGGGGCGCTACTCGCCGAGCTACCGGAAGAACGGGCTCCTGGGGCTCTTCCTCGGGCTCGTGGGGGGGCTCGGGCTGGCGTTCTTCCTCGAGTACCTCGACCGGAGCATCCGCACGCCGGAGCAGGTGGAGCAGATCCTGAACCTGCCGTCGCTCGGGGTGATCCCTGCGGTTGGGGCGATGGCAGGGAAGGGCTACGGGTACGGCTATGGCTACGGGTACGGGTACCTGTACGGCTACGGGAAGAGGAAGAAGAAGGGGGCCGCGGAGGCGGAGGGGAAGGAAGGCGGGGACGGGAAGGGCGAGGCGCAGGCCTCGATCGACCTGATGCCGCACACGCACCCGCGCTCGGTGGTGGCCGAGGCGTACCGCGCCTTCCGGACGTCGCTCCTTCTCTCGCGGGCCGGCGGCGTGAAGATGATCGTGGTGACGTCGGCCCACGCCCGCGAGGGGAAGACGACGACCGCCGCGAACCTGGCCGTGGTGCTGGGGCAGCTGGGCAAGAAGGTGCTGCTGATCGACGGCGACCTCCACAAGCCGCGGCTCCACGAGACGATGAGCCTCTCGAACCGGGTGGGGCTCGTCTCGGTACTCGCCGAGGGGCTCGAGCCCGCGAAGGCGATCCAGCGGAGCGGCGTGCCGGGGGTCATGGTGATGACCTCGGGCCCGATGTCGCCGAACCCCTCGGTGCTCCTCGCGAGCGACGCGATGGCCAAGCTCCTCGCCTCGGCGCGCGCCTCGGCCGACTACGTCGTCGTCGACACGCCTCCCGTGAACCTCGTGGCCGACGCGCTCATCCTCTCGAACCAGGCCGACGGCGTGGCCCTCTGCGTGCAGGGGGGCGTGACCCCGCGCGAGAACGTGATCCGCGCGCGCGACGCGCTGCGCCGCTCCGGCTCGAACGTCCTCGGCGTCCTCATCAACGCGGTGCCCGAGGAAGGCGGCGGCTACGGCTACGGCAGCTACGGCTACGCCTACTCGAAGGGCTACCACAC
>CAZNSS010000512.1:0-3332 GCA_964575465.1 uncultured Holophagales bacterium
AAGCACGCCGCCGAGTACGTCCACCTGCGCGACCCGCGCGGCGCCGGCTTCGAGCCGGAGTCGACGGTTTCGCGCTACAAGTGGGACCTCGGGCTCGCCTGGTACGAGGAGATTCGCGACAGCGGGACGAACTTCTTCTTCGAGCAGCTCCCCGTGGGCGAGTACACGTTCAAGTACCGCCTCAGGGCGAACATGGCCGGGACGTTCCGGGTCGGACCGGCAACGGTGCAGTCGATGTACGCGCCGGAGTTCAATGCCTACTCCACGGGCGCGGTGCTGACGGTGAAGGGGGACGTCACAGGACCGAGGTGAGACGCAGGGACCAACGCCCGGCTGAAACCTCACGACGCCTTCGTCGTAGATTCCTGAGGTGCCCGTGAAGGAGCGTCGATGAAAGACCGTCTCAGCCGCAGGGATCTACTGGCCCTGGCCGCAACCTCCGGAGCCGCCCTGGCCCTTCCGCAATGGGTCCGCGCCGCAGAGGCCGCGCCGGAGAGGAGGAAGAAGCTCCTCATCCTGGGGGGGACCAGGTTCCTCGGAGTCGCCCTCGTCGAAGCCGCGCTTGCGAAGGGGTGGGAGCTGACCCTCTTCAACAGGGGCAAGTCGAACCCGGGCCTCTTCAAGGGACGCCCGCTCGAAGAGATCCACGGCGACCGGAACGTGGCCGAGGACGTGAAGAAGCTCGCAGGTCGGAAGTGGGACGCCGTAGTCGACACGTCCGGCTACTTCCCGCGGCAGGTCCGTTCCGCGATGGAGGTCCTCGCCGGGAACGTCGGGCAGTACGTCTTCATCTCCTCGATCTCCGTCTACGCCACGCCGATGAAGGCGGGGATGGACGAAACGGCCGCGGTGATGCGGCTGCCGGCCGGGACGGACGTCGACGCGATCAAGGACATCGGCGAGGGGAACTACGGTGCGCTGAAGCTCCTTTGCGAGGAGGCGGCGGAGAAGGGGATGCCCGGGAAGGCGCTCAACATCCGGCCCGGCTACATCGTCGGTGAGCGAGACGGCAGCGACCGCTTCACCTACTGGCCCGTCCGCGTCCGGAAGGGGGGAGAGGTCCTTGCCCCGGGGCGCCCGACGGACCCCATCCAGTTCATCGACGTCCGCGACCTCGGCGACTGGACGATCCGGATGGTCGAGAGCGGGACGAACGGCGCCTTCAACGCGACCGGCCCGAAGGAGAAGCTCGGGATGGGCGCCTTCCTCGAAGCCTGCCGCAAGGAGACGGGCTCGAAAGCCACCTTCACCTGGGCGCCGGAGGAGAAGCTGAAGGAGCTCGGCCTGGCACCCGAGGCGGACTTCCCGATCTGGGTCTCCACGAAGGGCGAGGAAGCCGGCATCGGTGACGTCTCGATCGCGCGGGCGCTGAAGGCGGGGCTCACGATCCGCCCGCTCGGCGAGACGATCCGCTCGACGCTGGGCTTCTGGGACTCTCTCCCCGAGGAGCGCCGCGCGAAGATGCGCGCCGGCCTCGCGCCGGAGAAGGAGGCGACGGCGCTCGCCACGCTGAAGGGGAGGGCCCCTGCGCCCGCGCCGGCGGCGGAGCCGAAGAAGTGAAGCTTCGGCCGGGAGCTCCCGGGCGGCGGCGTCACGTCGTTCCCCTACTTGCGATCGCAGGCTTTCTCGCTCCGCCCGTCCTCGCTGCGGGCCTCTCGGACGCCGACGTCGCGACGGCCGCCGCGCGGATCACGGCGGCCTCCGCGTTCGGGACCGTGGAGACGCTCGCGGCCCCTGGCCTGGAGGGACGCCTCTCGGGGACGGAGGGCCACAGGAAAGCCGCCGACTGGGTCGTCTCCGAGGTCCGGAAGGCGGGGCTTCGACCCGCGGACGACTTCCGCGACTTCCGCCAGCCCTTCACCCACGGCCTCGGCGGAGTGGAGAGTGCCAGCCTCACGCTTCTTCCAGGCGGAGGCGAGAAGGATGGGAAGGCGATCGAGGCGGAGGTTCTGAAGGACTGGTCCCCGATGGTGAACGGAGGCTCCGGGAACGTCACCGCCGAGGTCGTATTCGTCGGGTACGGTTTCGACGCCGCGGCCCAGGGGCGGGACGACTACGCCGGCGTCGACGTGAGGGGAAAGGTCGTGATGGTGCTCCGCGGGGAACCTGAGGCCGGGGAGTGGAAGGAGCACCGCTCCACGGTGGCCCGGACGCATGCCGCGACCAGGAAGGGGGCGGCGGGGTTCCTCCTCGTCGACAGCCCCGTGATCTCGACGAACGTCGGGATCGGCCGCAGCCTCCCGGAGGCGATGGTCAGCGAGGCGTTCGCCGACAGGCTTCTCGCCGACAGTAGGTTCACGACGGCCGAGCTGAAGAAGGTCCTGTCGAAGGGCGGGACGGTCTCGTTCGGAACCGGCCGGCAGGTCCGGTTCGCCGTGAAGGGCGTGGCGTGGCGCGAGGTGACGACGCACAACCTCGTCGCCGTCCTCCCTGGCTCCGACCCGTCCGTGAAGGGCGAGTACGTCCTCGTCGGCGCGCACCTCGACCACATCGGCGACTGGCCGAGGGTCAACCCGGGCGCGGACGACAACGCCTCGGGCGCCGCGACCCTCCTCGAGGTCGCACGGGCCGCGGCGACGCTGAAGGTCCGTCCCCGGCGCTCCGTCGTCTTCGTCTGGTTCGCCGCCGAGGAGCTCGGGCTCCGCGGGGCGGGGCACTTCGCGGTCAACCCGCCGAAGGGTTTCGAGAAGTGCGTCGCCGTCCTGAACCTGGACATGCTCGGGGCAGGAAACGGCCTCTACGTCTCCGGCGGAGACGACTTCCCCGAGATCAGGGCCGCGATGGAAGGGGCCCGGGACCGTCTCGCGCCGGGGTTCGGCCTGAAGTCGGGGCCGATTCGCGGGGAAGGGAGGGCCGACCACGCGCCCTTCTTCGAGAAGGGGATTCACGCCGTCAGCCTCTTCGGGAGCGGCGGGCAGCACCACGGCTACCACACTCCCGACGACACCGTCTACTTCATCACGCCGAAGACGATGGAGTCGGGCGGGCGGACCGTCCTCGGGGCGGCGGTCGCGCTCGCGGACGGACGACCGTAGATCTCACGTCGTCTCGCAGTCACGGTCCCGAACGACAGAGGCCCCGGCGCCGCCGGGGCCTCTGTCGTTCCAGGGGACCCGCACAGGCTACTTCCCGGGCACCCCGAGCCACCCGCGGCTGAAGTAGTCGGCGAGGGAGAAGGCGAAGAGGATCAGGAGGAAGAAGAGCGAGCCCCAGACGACGATCTTGTTCAGGCGCGCCGAGTGCCAGACGTGCATGAAGAAGAGGATGACGAGCGTCGCCTTCGTGACGGCGATCGCCATCGCGACGGCGTCGTTGATCGCGTCGGTCACCTG
>CAZNSS010000513.1:0-3332 GCA_964575465.1 uncultured Holophagales bacterium
CGGGCGGGACCGCCGGCGGCGAGGGAGCGCAGCCGCTCCGCGGCTTCCTTCGCCGTGGCGGAGGCCGCGGCCAGGCCGTCGCGCACGAGGCCGGCGATCGTGGCCTGGTCGGCCTGCGCGAAGCCGAGGACGTAGCGGCCGTAGAGGAACTCGAGGTTCTCGAAGACCTGGCTGACGCTCCGGAGGAGGCTCACCTCGGTCACCCCCGGCCGGCCCGACGGAGGCGTCGGGTCGAAGGCGACCCAGCCGTAGCCGGGGCCGCACCACGCCTCGACCCACGCGTGCGCGTCCCTCCCCCGGACGAGGTAGTACGAGCCGAAGGGGCCCCGCTCTCCACCGGCGAAGCCGGTCACGAGCCGTGACGGGATCCCGCTCTCCCGCAGGACGAGGGCCATCGCCGTCGCGAAGGTCTCGCAGTGCCCCGACTTCCGCCGCGTCAGGAACTCCTCGACGGCGTTCGGCCCCGGCCGCGGCGAGTCGAGCGAGTAGAAGAAGTCCTTCGCGAGGCGCTCCTCGATCCGCGCCGCGAAGAGGTAGGGGCTCGCCGCGGGGTCGACGCCGGCGGCGGCGTCGCGGCCGAAGTCCCGCAGGACCTCCGAGCCGACCGCCTCGCGCGAGCCGTCCCCTCCGACCGGAGGGGAGAAGTCGACGGCCGGCTCCGCGCCGGAGAGGATCTCGACGCGGAAGAGGGGCGGCGGTTCGAAGGCCAGGTGGAGGTTCCCGTCCCCGTCCCGGACCATCGGCACTGCGCCGAAGCGGCGGATCAGCTCGGGCGAAGCGCTGGCCGAGATCGCCGTCACGGGGTACGGGAGGAACCGGACCCCGAGCGGCGCGACCTCGAAGGAGAGCCGGTGGAGCACCTCCGGGGGCGCGCTCCCCCGCGGCCGCAGGGAGAGGCGTGTTCCCTCGCGCATCACGACGACGCGGCCGCGGCCCTCCGGGCGCTTCCAGATCCCGTCGGCGAAACTCGTGTGCGCCAGGAGCCGGATCTTCAGGAAGGGCGGGTCGTCGTCCGCCGGACCGTCCTCCACGGCGACCCGGAGGAACACCTTGTCGCTCTGGCGGAGCCGGCCGTACAGGTTCGTGTCGACGGTGTCGGTGAAGCCGCTGTCGGTCGAGTCCGGGCCCGGAAGGCCCTGGATGTACGACGTCTTCAGGCGCGGCAGGAGGACGAAGAGCGGGACCGCCAGGGCGAACGACGCCGCGAGCGACGCCGCGACGGCGCGCCGGAGGGGGATCTCGCGGGCCCGCTCGTCCCGGTGCCACTCGTCGGGAGCGGCGGCGAGGTCCCTCCAGAGGGCCCACCGCGAGAGGAGGGGCCACGCGACCGCCGCGTAGCCCCCGAGGAAGAGGAGGATCGTCGAGTGGGTCGACGTCGCCATCGAGGCGACGAGGAGGAAGGTCGCGAGCGTGAGCGCCACAGAGAAGTCGCGCTCGCGCTTGATCGACGCGAGCTTCAGGACGGTCGTGAAGAGGAGGATGTGGAGCGCCGTCCGGAGGAGCGAGCGGCCGCCGAAACGGAAGCCGAACCAGAAGAGGGCGAAGTAGGCGAGCCCTGCCAGGTTCAGCCACCGATCGGCCAGGCACGGGATCCTTCCCGCCCGGACGAATCCGAGGAGGGTCCCGAGCGCGCCGAGATAGACGATCAGGGCCGACGCCTGGAGCGAGTCGCCGAAGGCCAGCGGCACCGGGGCGAGCGCCGCGAGGACGCCGACGGCGAGGAGCCGTTCCTTCCGGAACGGGAGCTGCGTCGGGTCGGGCTTCGGCTTCGACATCTTCAGGCCGCCGCCCGCACGCGGTAGAGCGCGACGCCGGGGGGGAGCGCGAGCGGGAGGGACCCTTCCGCCCCCGCCTCGGCCAGGGCGAGCGCCGTGAGGATCGTCGTCCGGTGGAGCGGTCCCATGGCCGGCCGGAGGAACTGGCTGCCGCAGAGGAGGCCCACCCGCTCGCCGCGGGAGAGGAACTTCAGCGCGAGGCCCGCCGCCTCGCGGACCGCCTCCTCGAACGCGAGGTCCCAGGCGGGTCCCGCGCCTGCGGGCCGAACCGTCTCGAGGTGGACGACGATCTCGCGGCCGAGCTCGGAGGCGCGCTCCTTGACGATCGGCCTCCCCTGCCGCGCCGTCTGCGGCCAGTGGATGTCGCGCGGGTCGTCCCCCGGTGCCGCCTCGCGCAGCTTCAGGATCTCCGCCCCGCGACCCCTCCGTCGCGGGTCGATCCCGTCGTCGACGGCCTCCCGCGCCTCCGGCGGAGGGAACGCGACGGACCTCGGGCTCGGGAAGACGACCCGCTCCTCGTTCACCGGGTGGAGGCGCCCCTTGCGGAAGAGGCCGATCGGGTAGCCGCTGAAGAGGAGGATCGACTCCACCTTCTGCCGGCCCCGCCTCGGGAAGACGAGGTCGATCCCCCGCTCCGCCTCGGCCCCGCTCACGAGCCGCGGGAAAAGGAGCGGCGCCGCCTTCCCCGAGACCTTCACGAGGATCGCCGACTTCTCCCGCTTCCCCCGGTTCCCGAGGCGCACGAGGAAGCGGACCGGCTCTCCCTCGAAGACCTCGGCCGGGCCGTCGAGCGAGACGTCGATCCCCTCGACGTTGCGACGCGAGACGACGCCCGAGACGAGCAGGACGCCGAGGAGGAGCGACAGGAAGATGTAGAGGCCGTTGTTTCCCGTGTTGGTCGCGCCGATCGCGACGACGAGCGTCGTCAGGACGAAGCCGAGACCGAGGTTCGTGACGCGGACGAGGATCCGGTCGTCCCAGGGAATCCTGAGCCGGAGCCTGAGGACCGACAGCTTCACGACGCCTCGCGAGCCTTTGCCGTCAGAGCGGGACGGCGACCTCGTCCAGGATCTTCTGCAGCGCCTCGCGCTCCCGGCGGCCGGCGCCCGTCCCCTCGTACCGGCCGGTGGCGCTCGCGAGGATCCGGTGCGCGAGGACCGCCGGCGCGACCTTCTTCACGTCGTCGGGCGTCGCGAAGGGGCGCCCCGCGACGAGGGCGTGCGCCTGCACGGCCCGGAAGAGGCCCTGCGCGCCGCGGGGCGAGACGCCGAGGACGAGGTCGCGGCTCGTGCGAGTCCGCTGGACGACGGCCATGACGTAGTCGAGGAGCTTCTCGGCGACGACGACCCGCTCCACCGCCTCCTGGGCCTGCCGGAGCTCGGTCAGCGTCAGGACGGGGCGGACGCCGGCGAGGACCCGGTCGGCGCCGCCCGAGACGAGGAGGCGCCGCTCCTCCTCGGCGACCGGGTAGCCGAGCGCGATCCGCATCAGGAAGCGGTCGAGCTGCGACTCCGGGAGCGGGTAGGTGCCGAGGTACTCGATCGGGTTCTGCGTCGC
>CAZNSS010000514.1:0-3331 GCA_964575465.1 uncultured Holophagales bacterium
CCTCCTCCTTCGGCGAGCGGGCCGACCTCGAGAAACGGTGGGTGGCCGCCGAGCGCATGGAACGGAGGCGGGCGGTCGCGGAGATCGTCGAAAGCCTCGAAGCGGAGCGGGGAGAGAAGGCCGCGGCGCTCGCCCGGGAGTACCTCCAGCGGCACCCCGTGGAGCTGTTCGACGACGCCGAAGGGAGGGCGCAGGCGCGAACCGTCCTGCGGGCCGTCGGCGACGGGCGCCCCGGCTCGTGGAGCTCGGACCCGAGGGGGAGCCTCCTCCGGTGGTTCCTCGCGAACCCCCTTCGTCCGGGTGACGGGTCCGGTTTCGTACGCGCGTCGAGAGGGCTGACGGACGTCCCCGACGGCGTGCGAGCACTCCTCTGCCTGCACGACGGGGACGAACGCGGGTGGAAGCAGGTTCTCGAAGCGTCCGACACGGAGGGCTCCTCGGAGTGGACGCCCTTCTTCGTCGAGCTGGCCCGCCGGGCGCTCGCGCGGGGCGCCGGGGGCGACGCCGAGGTCGCCGCAGGGCGCATCTCGCGCTTCGACCTCGGAGGGTGCGACGTCCTCCTGGTGCGCAGGAGCGTGGCGCGCGCGAGGCAGAACGGCGCCGAGCTGGCGCAGGTCGAGACGGACTGGCCCGCGGCCTTCCCGCAGGTGCTGCCGGTGTCGGCCTGGCCCGCGTCCGGCGCGGGGACGTTGCCCGTCTGCGTCGATCCGGAGCGGGACGAGGATTCGAACCTCGTCGTGTCGGCCGTCACGCGGGAGCCCACGCTCCTCTGGTGGGGATGGGACGGAGGCCGGGAAGGGACGATCCGGCTCGACGAGGCGGGCGAACATGAGCTCTCGTTCCCGCTCGCGGGACTGCGGGGCCGGCGCGCCTTCTCGCTCGGGCCGCTCCTGGGCGGAGGGGTCAGCCTGACGAAGGCCCGGATCGTCGCGGAGCGCTGAGGCCGGGCGAGTCCACGTCGTCCGAGCGGGTCCAGCCGAGGGCCGCCCAGGCGCCGCCGAGACAGGCGGCCAGGGTGGCGGGGATGGCCGGGATCGAGAAGTTGAACTCGGAGATCCCGTGCAGGAGGAGCGCCAGCAGGGCGCCGATCCCCGCGAGCCCCCAGGCCCGCTCTTCCCGGTGCTTCTGGGCGAAGAACGCCCGGAGGAGCGCCCGGAGGCCGAACACCAGCGCGACGAGGCCGAGTGCGGCTCCGACGACGCCACCGGTGACGAGGAGCTGCAGGTACTCGTCGTGCGCCTGGTCGACGAGGCCGCTCACCTCGGTGGGCTGGACCCTCCGGAAGGCCTCGCGAAAGGTGCCGAGGCCGGAGCCGAGCCAGGGGAAGAGGCGGAAGGCCTCGGCGGACCCGCGCCAGATGAGGACCCGGTAGTCCCCGGCGAGGTCGGCGGCGTCGGGCATCAGGAAGCGCAGGAGGGCGACGGTCCCGGCCCCGGCGATGGCGAAGGCGGTGCCGAGGGTGACCAGCACGGCCAGCGCGATGCCCACGATGCGCCGCGCGCGTCGGGCGCCCCGCCGGCTCTGGAAGACGAGGGCGCCGAGGATGAGCGTCGTCCCGGTCGCCGCGACGATCCCGCCGCGCGACTGGCTGAGGACGATGCCCGCCGCGAGGACGGCCCAGAGGAGCGTCGCCGAGCCGAGCGAGGGGAGGAGGCCCACGAGGTGGCTCGATCGCGCCTCGGCGCCGTGAGCCTCGGAGAGCTCCTGGAGCCCCACGCGGGTGCGGTACCAGAGGAGACCGAGCGCGAACGCGAGGGAGACCTGGAGGTAGCCCGCGAGGTTGTTCGGGTTGACGAAGGAGCCGTGCAGCCGGAAGAGCCGGTCTTCGGTGGCGATGGCGAGGACGACCTGGACGAGCCCGGAGACAACGACCGCTCCGGCGAAGAGGCGGCGGCTCGAGCGGCGGTCGAGGAGCGCGGCGGCGGAGAGGAAGAGCGCCACCCAGGCGAGGGCGAACAAGGAGACCCCGAGCGTCTCCCACGGCATCAGGCTGACGCGGGCTGCCGGCGCGGTCCGGCCGAAGCTCCCGAGGATCCGGCCCGCCCCCGCCCAGGCCTCCGCGCTCGCCGGCGAGATGGCCCGCAGGAGCGATTCGGGGAGGGGAACGAGCTGGAGGAGTCCTAGGGCGGCGATGCCGGCGACGGCCACGACGGGCACCCGGGCCTGGCCGAGGCGGAGGCGCGTGCCCGGGGAGAGAGCTGCCAGGCCGGCGATGAGAAACGCTCCCAGGGTGATCTTCGCGGTGCCGGCGAGGCCTGGCTGGACGCTTCCCCACGGGAAGGGCGCGGCGAGGACATAGGCCACGAGGAGCCCGAGGGCGACGCGCCGCGGCCAGGCGCCCGCGAAGGCGTCCGCGAGGAATGCCCGGGGGTCGACGGGGCTCCGGCTCGGCATCGGGGCGCCGGAATCATAGTCGGCGCCGGAAGCCCGTTCCATTGACGCACTTCGGGCTCGGGGATACCCTCGCGGAGGAGGCCTGCGGAGGTTGACCATGTGCCGGGTCCATGCAAGCGTGATGGTGCTGGGGGCGTTTCTGGCCTCCACGCAGGCATCGCTCGCGGTCCCGCTCCAGGTCGCCTCTCCCCGGATCTCGGCGGTCCCGGCCGGTGGGAACGCCCGGATCACGGCTTCGGTTCCGCCCGGTTCGACCGTCTCTTCCGCCCGGGTCTACTTCAACGCCGAGGACGAGAAGGTCGAGTACTACCTCGAGATGGTCCGCGGCGACTCGGGCTCGTTCTGGGCGGTCCTTCCGATCCCGAAGTCCGAGACGAAGGCGGTCCAGTACCGGGTCGTCCTCCGCGACGCCGAAGGGAAGGAATCCGCGGTCCCCCGCGAGCGCGTTCCGGTCTCCGGCTCCGGCGACCCGCAGCTCACGGAAGCGGAGCAGCGCTACGCGAAGAACCTCGTCATCGGCATCACCGACCCGTCGGTTCCCCTCCTGCCGGAGGGTTTCGAGTGCTACGGGGTCGTCAGCGCGATCAACGTGCGGGGAGAGCTGATTCCGAACGAGGTCTGCCGGAAGACGATCATTCCTCCGGCGCTCTGGGTCGGCGCGGGGACGGCGGCGGCGGTTGCGGGAGCCGTCATCGTCCGGGGCGGCGGCGACAAGCTGCCCGTCTCGCCCTCGCGTCCGTCGCCGACTCCTCCCGTACCCTGACGACGCGACCGCGTCCGCGCATGAGGAAGCCGATCGCCGCCCTGCTCCTGGTCGCGGCCACCGCGTGGCCGGCAGGCCGGGCCGCGGCGGCCGACGACTTCTACCAGATGCGCCTCGAGGAGGGACGGATCGCCTTCCAGACGGGGAGCGGCGCCGAGGCCGTGAACCTCCTCC
>CAZNSS010000515.1:0-3329 GCA_964575465.1 uncultured Holophagales bacterium
CCCGGTGCGCTGCGCGGCCGCCGGGGCCGCCAGCAGGGCCGCCGCGGCGAGGACCGACGCGAGGAGGCGGGGCGCCGACCGGATCGGGGAGGTCAGGACGCCTTCGCCTTCCCCCTGACCATCCCGTAGACGACGAGGAGGACGATCGCCCCGACGATGGCCATCAGGAACCCGGCGGCCTCGCCCTCCTTGTAGAAGCCGACGAGGCGGCCCAGGAACGTCGCGATGAGGGAGCCGGCGATGCCGAGGAGCGTCGTGACGATGATCCCCATGTTCTCGCGCCCGGGGTGGAGGAGCTTCGCGAGGATCCCGACGACGAAGCCGACGAGGATGGTCCAGAGGATGCTCATCATGGACGCATGATGGGCCGGCAGGCGGTCGGCCGCAATTCCGGGCCCTCGCGCGCCGGCGGACGGCTCAGGGCCGGCCGGACCAGCCGAAGATCGCCACGAAGTGGCAGACGCTCCCGCCGAGGACGAAGAGGTGCCAGACCGTGTGAGCGTAGCGGACCCGCTTCGCCGCGTAGAAAGCGATGCCGCCGGTGTAGAGGAGCCCGCCCGCCGCGAGCCAGGCGAGGCCCGGCCAGGGGACGGCCGCCAGGAGAGGCTTCACCGCGACCACGACGAGCCAGCCCATCAGGACGTAGAGCCCCACGGCGAGCTTGTGGACCCGCTTGCCGAACGCGAACTCGAGGGCGATTCCGGTGCCGGCGATCGCCCAGACGAGGGAGAGGAGCGTCCAGCCCCACGGCCCCCGGAGGACGCCGAGCGTGAAGGGGGTGTAGGAGCCGGCGATGAGGACGTAGATCGCCGTGTGGTCGAGCTTCTGGAGGAACTGCTTGGCCCGCGACGGCCGAAGGGCGTGGTAGAGCGTCGACACGAGGTAGAGCGTCACGAGGCTGACCGCGAAAACGGCGGCCCCGACCACCTCCGGCGTCCCGAAGCGGCGGGCCGCGGCGACGACGAGGTACGGAAAGGCGACGAGGCTCGCGGCGAGGCCGACGCCGTGCGTCACGCTGTTGGCGATCTCCTCGCCTCTCGAGAGGGTGCGGGTGCCGGCGGTGGGAGCTTCCATCCGGACCGGATCGTAGCCCCCGCCCGTCACGGGCAGGTCATGGGCAGGCGGACCTCAAGGGAAACGGGGGCGGCCCTTGCGGGCCGCCCCCGGCGCGAAATGGGCGCTGAAGCCCGCCGACGGCGAGGCTACTTCTCGAGACCCTCGGTCCCCTCGTCCTCGCGCTTGCTCTGCCAGATCGCCCAGCCGATCGCGGCGATCGCGATCAGGGCGATGACGACGCCCGTCACGCGCGTGCCGCTCGACGGGGAGAGGAGGTTGTGCTGGAGGACGAGCCCGAGGGCGAGGAGGCTCACCATGTTCATGACCTTGATGAGGGGGTTGATGGCGGGGCCGGCGGTGTCCTTCAGCGGGTCGCCGACGGTGTCGCCCGTGACGGCCGCCTTGTGCGCCTCCGAGCCCTTGCCGCCGTAGATGCCGTCCTCGATCAGCTTCTTGGCGTTATCCCACGCGCCGCCCGCGTTCGCCATGAAGACGGCGAGGAGCTGGCCGACGAGGATCATCCCGGCGAGGAAGCCGCCGAGAGCGTACGGCCCGAGGAGGAAGCCGACGAGGAGCGGCGCCATGAGCGCGAGGAACCCTGGTCCGATGAGCTCCTTCTGCGCCGTCGTCGTGCAGATGGCGACGACCCGGCCGTAGTCGGGCTTCTTCGTCCCGGCCCAGATCGCCGCGTCGCGGAACTGCGCCCGGCACTCGTTGACGATGTAGAAGGCGGCGCGCCCGACGGCGCGGATCAGCATCGAGGAGAAGAGGAACGGAACCGCGCCGCCGAGGAGGAAGCCGATGAAGACCTTCGGGTCGGCGACCGTGAGACGCCCCGCCTCGGCGAGGTACATCTCGGTCGTCATCTGGTGGATCTTCTCCTCGCTCCCGACCGCGATGACGGCGATGAAGCTCGAGAAGAGGGAGACGGCCGCGATGACCGCCGAGCCGATCGCGATCCCCTTCGTCTCGGCCTTCGTCGTGTTCCCGACCGCGTCGAGGTCGGCGAGGATCTGGCGGGCGCGCTTGGCCGAGCCGGGGACCTTCGCGTCCATCTCCTTGACGTCGTAGGCCATCTCGCCGATGCCGTTCGCGTTGTCGGCGACGGGACCGAAGACGTCCATCGAGATCGTGTTGCCGGTGAGGGTCAGCATCCCGATGCCGGCCATCGCGACGCCGTAGGCGATGAAGAGCGGGGGCGTGCCGGCGTAGCAGAGGACCGAGAGGCCGATGGCGCCCGCGATGACGACGATCGCCATGACCGTCGACTCGTAGCCGACCGCGAAGCCCTGGATGATGTTCGTGGCGTGGCCCGTCTGGCAGGCGCGGGCGAGCCCCTTCACGGGCGCGTGGCCCGTGTGCGTGTAGTAGGACGTCACCTTGTTGAGCGCGATCGCGAGGAAGACGCCGATGAGGCAGGTCATCGCGGGCCTCAGGTCGAGCCCGGGGAAGCCCCAGTTCAGGAGCGGCGAGAGCGCCGTCGGGTCGCCGCCCGGGAAGCCCGCCTTCGCCATCGGGTTCCCCTCGAGGTACGCCGCGTCGAAGCGCAGGTACGAGAAGCCGAGCGCGAAGAAGCCGCCGATGCTGATGAGGGAGCCGATCCAGAAGCCGCGGTGGACGCTCTTCAGGGCCGTGTCCGACGTGTCGTTCGGGCCCGCCTTGACGGTGTACGTCGAGATGATCGAGCCGAGGACGCCGATGCCGCGGACGAGGAGCGGGAAGATGACGCCCTTGTGGCCGAAGGTCGCCATGCCGAGGATCATCGCGGCGACGATCGTCACCTCGTAGCTCTCGAAGATGTCGGCCGCCATCCCGGCGCAGTCGCCGACGTTGTCGCCCACGTTGTCGGCGATCGTCGCGGCGTTGCGCGGGTCGTCCTCGGGGATGTCCTTCTCGATCTTGCCGACGAGGTCGGCGCCGACGTCGGCCGCCTTCGTGTAGATGCCGCCGCCGACGCGCATGAAGAGCGCGAGGAGCGTGCCGCCGAAGCCGAAGCCGAGGAGCGCCTCGTAGGCCTTCTCGCCGAAGATGAGGAAGATCGTCGTGCCGCCGAGGAGGCCGAGGCCGTCCGTCAGCATGCCGGTGACCGTCCCGGTCCGGTAGCCGAGCTGCATCGCCTCGCCGTAGCTCGACCGCGCGGCCGCAGCGACCCGGAGGTTGCCCGCCGTGGCGAGGCGCATCCCGACGAAGCCGACCGTCCAGGAGAAGAGCGCCCCGACGAGGAACGCGCCCGAGCGCCCCCAGCGGAAGGCCGACTCGCTCCCGGTGTAGGT
>CAZNSS010000516.1:0-3322 GCA_964575465.1 uncultured Holophagales bacterium
CGATCCGGAACATCGACAAGATCAACGCCCTCTCCTTCCAGCCCGTCTCCTTCACCGGGCGCGACGAGGAGATCGACGACGAGACGCGGAAGAAGCAGCGCTACACGCTCTCGCACCTTGCGAGCGACGTGAAGACGCAGGCCGGCCTCGGCGAGCCGATGCGCGACTGGTTCCCGCTCTCGGCGTCCGGCCCCTTCTCCGACCTGCGCGACCTCCTCGGCGGCCTCGAGGCCGAGTGGGGTGCGCTGAAGTGCGGCTGCCACCCGAACTGCGGCATCGCCACGATGGTCCTCGTCCACGAGAAGACGGGCGACGCGGTCCCGGTGACCCAGATCCTCGACGTGGACCGGCTCCTGCGCGACCTGACCGTCGTGACCGACGCGGCGCGCGGGCGCTTCCTGACGGTTCTCCAGGCCGCTCTCGCGGTGGCGCGCAACATCCGGCCCGCCGGCGTCCCGAAGAACCTCGGCGTCCTCGAGACGCTGAAGATCATGGACGGCCACACCGGCAAGTCGATGGGGATCGCGAAGGAGGGGCGCTACCCCTGGCGCGTTCTCCTCGTGGCCGGGATGTGGTTCCAGGACCTCTTCAACTACGACTTCCGCCGGACGGAGATGTGCATCATCCCGTACGGCACGCAGCTCGGCGAGATCTCCTTCTGCGCCTACAACACGGGCGCCGGGTGGAGGCAGATCATCGAGGAGATGCACCAGACCGCGACGCTCGCGGACTGGTACCGCGACAAGGGCCGGCACCCGATCTACGCGGGCGGCAAGGCGGTCCCGCTTCCGACCTACCGGCCTCGGCCCGTCGTGCCGGAAGAGCTGCCCCAGGCCGCGAAGGCGGACCTCGGGATGACCCTGCCCTCGTTCGGGACGGCGTCCGGAAAGTAAGAAGGGCTCCCGGGCGGGCGGGGCGTTCGGGCTCCGCCCGCGGTCACTCCAGGAAGTCCAGGTCCCGTCCCGCCGTCTCGGCCATGCCCCAGAGGGAAGCGAGGGCGAGCGCGATGCAGACGAGGCCCACCGTCCAGGCGCTGCCGATGAAGCCCAGGGGGCCGAGGAGCAGGGAGAAGCTCCCGGTGATGAGCGGGACCGCGCCCCGGACGAAGTTCGGCACCGTCGTGGCCACGGTGGCGCGAAGGTTCGTGCCGAACTGCTCCGCGGCGATCGTGACGAAGACGGCCCAGTAGCCCGTCGCCAGGCCGAGGTAGCCCGCCAGCGCGTAGAACGCCGCCGGGGTCATCCCACGTACCGTGAGGTACGTGGCGACGCCGGCCAGGGTCCCGAGGATGAAGAGGAGGACGACCTTCCGGCGGCTTCCCCAGAGCTGGCTCAGGATTCCCGAGGCGAGGCTTCCCAGCGTGATGCCGCCGTAGCAGAAGGCGACGGCGGTGCCCGCGACCACGGGTCCCGTCACGCCGATCTTCGGCGCGAACTCGGGCGCGGAGGTGATGAGGATCGCCACGACGAACCACGTCGGCAGGCCGATGAGGATGCAGCGCAGGTAGCGGAAGAAGCGCTCGCGGGAGGTGAAGAGGCTGAGGAAGTCCCCGCGTCTGACTCCCTCCTGCTCACCGAGGTCCCGGAACATGCCGCTCTCGCGGAGGCTGAAGCGCGTGACGAGAAGGAGAAGCCCGAGGCCGCCCCCGACGAGGTACGCGACTCGCCAGGGGAGGTACTTGCCCACGAGGCTGGCGGTCACCGTCCCGAAGATCCCGACGCCCGCGACGACGGCGGTGCCGTAGGCCCGGAGGTTCTTCGGGAGGATCTCGCTCACGAGCGTCACCGCCGCGCCCAGCTCGCCCGCGAGGCCGAGGCCCGCCAGGAAGCGCCAGGCGGCGTAGGCCGGGATCCCGTCCACGAACGCGTTCGCGATGTTCGCCACGGAGTAGAGGGCGATGCTCCCGAAGAGCGTGGAGAGCCGCCCCTTCTTGTCACCGAGGATTCCCCAGAAGATCCCTCCCAGCAGCATTCCGACCATCTGGGAGTTGAGCAGGAGAAACGTGGCGGAGACCTGCGCGTCCCCCTGCGGGATGCCCAGGTCCGTGAGGCTGGGCTGGCGGACGATGGGGAACAGGAGCAGGTCGAACATGTCGACGAAGTACCCGAGCGCCGCCACCAGAACGGTCAGGTTGAGGATCTGGGCCAGCGGGCGCTTCTCGGATCTCGACATGTGGCGCGATTCTCGATTCCCGGGTCGAGGTTGTCGATGGACTCGATCGGCCCGGCGCTCACGGCCTCCAGGTCACCGAGTTCCGCGGCCCTTCCCAGACCGTCACTTCCTCGAGCCGCGCGCCGTCCCTCAGGGCGCCCGAGGCGCGGACCTCCTCGGCCACCCAGAGCGCGACGTTCTCGGCGGTCGGGTTCCTCACGTCGAACGGGGGCACGGTGTTGACGTCGCGGTCGTGGAGCCGCGCGGCGAGCTCCTTCACGAGGCGCTCCGTCGGGACGAAGTCGACCGAGAGGTCGTACGCACCGAGCGCGTCGGACCCGAGGGCGACCTCGATCTTCCAGGAGTGGCCGTGGACCGGCTCCGGCCCCCCGACGTAGTCGCGCAGGTGGTGGGCGGCCTCGAACGTCGCGTGACAGCGGATCGTGAAGGGCATCGGCTTCTCCTGCGCCCTCAGCGCGTCAGGACCGTCTGCTCGCGGACGACGCGGATGACGTGCTGGTCCTCGGCCGCGAGGCCCCACTTCGTCTCGATGAAGCGCTTCGGCGTCGTGGCGCCCTCGCCCGCGAGCCGGAGACGCTCCGTCACCTCGTCGCCATTCGGGAGGAGGAACCGGTAGACCGCCTCCGTCGCGGCCTTCCCGAGCGACGGGGCGGACGCGGGGAGCTCGCTCCAGCCGAGGAGCCGGATCCCCGGCGGGAGGCGGTCGTTGACGGCGGCCAGGTGCTCCGGCGCCAGGGCGTCGACGACGTCGAGGTCGAAGAGCTCGTGCCGCGACTCCTGGCCGAGCGGGAGCGCGGGGCCCATCGAGAGGCGGATGTGGGGATTGAAGCCCTCCGTGTAGCGGACGGGGACCCGCGCGGCGCGGAGGGCCCGCTCGAGGACGTCCATGACGTTCCGGTGCGAGAGGTAGCGGGCGTCGCCGAGCTTCTCGAAGGAGGCGCGCCAGGTCCGCGAAATCGCCGCGCTCTCGCTCGCTCCGCCTCGCGTCCTCCGCCGCTCCCGGAGCGGGAGGAGGTCGGGCGTCGCCTTCATCCGGTAGGCCGCTCCCTTCGCCTTGTCGGCGTAGGCGGTGCCGCGCCCCTCGTCGCGCGCGTCCGCGTCTCCGGCCGCGACCCCCGCGGCCGAGGGGAGCGGGACGGCGCCGGCCGCG
>CAZNSS010000517.1:0-3319 GCA_964575465.1 uncultured Holophagales bacterium
GCCGAGGCGGTCCTGTCGAGCTTCGCGCGGATCGCCGCCCCGCCGTCCTCCGGCTCGAGTGCGAGCGCCCGCGTCCAGCGCTCGCGAGCCTTCGCCACGTTCCCGCGCTTCTCCTCGAGGTCGCCGAGGTGATCCTCGATCGTCGGGTCGTCGGGCGAGAGCCGCTTGGCCGTCAGGAGGCTCTTTTCGGCCTCTTCCATCCTCCCGAGACGGAAGTAGATCCACCCCAGCGAGTCGAGGTACGCCGCGTTCGACGGCTCGAGAGACACCGCCTTCGTCACGAGCTCGAGCGCGCGGTCGAGGTTCTCGTTCCGGTCGGCGTACATGTATCCGAGGTAGTTGAGGGCCGCGCCGTGATCGGGCTTCAGCTCGAGGAGCTTCTCGAAGGCCGCGACCGACTCGGGGACCTTCTTCTCCCGCTCGAGGGATGCGGCCTTCCGGAAGAGGAGGTCGGGGTCGTCGGGGAACTGGGCGAGTGCCGCCGACGCGGCGTCCGCGGCGCGGCCGTACTTCTCGAGGCGCTGCCAGACGTCGGCAGCGGCGAGCGCTCCCGCCCGCCCGTCCTTCGCGATCGCCGCGACGAGCTCCTCCCCTTCGGCCTTCTCCTTTTCCTTCGTGGAGCGGAGGAGGAACTCGGCCAGGAGGGAGCGGACGGCAAGCTCCTTCGGCTGCTTGGCGAACGCCTCGCGACAGGTCTTCAGTCCCTCGGCGGGATCGTCGGCGTCGCGCGCGACCTGCGCGAGGAGGTTCAGCGCCTGCAGGTTGACCGTTCCGTCCTCCTCGATCAGGTGAGGCTTCACCGCCGCCCTCGCGGCGGGCCAGTCCTTCCTGAGGAGCGCCACGTATCCGAGCTGCCCGTCGACCGAAGCGATGCCCGCGGCCGGCGCCTTCTGCGCCACGAGCGTCGAGCGGAGGTCCCTGAGGACGGTCTCCGCCTCGTCGAGCCGCCGCGCCTCGAGGAAGTTCAGCGCCCGCCGGAAGGCGACGTCCGCGTCGTCGGGCTCGAGCCCCTGCAGCCGCTTGAGGAGGTCGTCCGCGCGCTCCGTCTCGAGCCGCTCGGAGAGGAGCGTCGAGTAGTGGCGAAGGGCGTCGCGGTTGTCGGGGTCCGCCTTGAGGACTTCCTGGAACGCGGCCTCCGCCTCGTCGAGCCGCCGCGCCCGGAGGAGGGCGAAGCCGTACTGGGCCTTGAGTCCGAGATTGCCGGGCTGGCGCTCGACGAGCTGGGCCAGGATCGGGAGAGCCTTGTCGAACCTCCGCGTCGCCTGGTAGACGCGCAGGAGGCCGAGGTTCGCCGGCGCGTTCTCCTCGTCCAGACGCAGGACCCCCTGGTAGACCGCCTCGGCCTCCTCGGCCCGGTCGCTCTTCTCGAGGGCCTCGCCGAAGAGGAGAGCGAGCATCGGGCCACGGGCCCCGTCCTGCACCCGCGCGAGAACGGCGGCGGCCTCCTTCGGGCGGTCCAGCCTCAGGTACGCCTGGCCGAGCGCGACGGCACCCGAGGGCTCGGCGGGCTGCAGGTCGTTCGCCTTCTTCAGGTCGGGGAGGGCGGCCTCGATCCCCTCCTTGCCCCGCGACTTGGACAGGAGGATCTGTCCCAGGACCCGGTGCGCGGCGGCGTTCTCGGGGACGAGCACGACCGCCTTCCGGGCCTGCTCCTCGGCCTCCGGGAGGATCCCGAAGTCCCGGAGCGCCTCGGCGTACTCCCGGCGCAGGTGCCCGTCCTCCGGGTCGAGCTCCACGGCGCGCCGGAACTCCTTCAGCGCCTCCTGGAACTCCCCGTCCGCGGCGAAGAGCCGGGCGCGGAGGAACCTCTCGACGGCGTCCCGCCGGGCCGACTCGGCCGGGCTCAGGGTCTCGGAGCGGACCGGTGACTCGGCCGCGAGCGGCGGGGCAAGGGTCGCGAGGGCGAGAACGACGATGGCGGGACGAAATCTCATGCCGGGACGGAGCGTAGCAAGTGCGGGGCCAGGAAGCGAAACGTCAGGACGCTCCGCTAGAAGACGGCAGGTTCCTGCCACGTCTCGAACACCTCGCGCATGACGTCCGAGATCTCCCCGACCGTCGCGTAGGCCTTGACCGCCTCGACGAGGGGAGGCATCACGTTCGCGCCGTTCCGGCACGCCTCCCGGACGGAGCGGAGCGTCGAGAGGACCGCCTTGCCGTCCCGCGTCCGCCGGACCTCGTTCAGCTGGGCGATCTGCTCGAGGGCCGTCTGCTCGGAGATCTCGAGCGTCGCGACCCGGTCCTCCGGGACCTCCTCGGTGAACGCGTTGACTCCCACCATGACCTTGTCCCCGGCGTCGAGCCCCCGCTGGAAGCGATAGGCGGCGTCCATGATCTCCCTCTGCGGGAAGCCCGCCTCGATCGCCTCGACCATGCCGCCGTACTCGTCGATCCGCCGGAAGTAGTCGAAGGCGCCCTCTTCCATCCGGTTCGTCGCCTCCTCCACGAAGTACGAGCCTCCGAGCGGGTCGATCGTGTGGGCGACGCCCGTCTCGTGCATGAGGATCTGCTGCGTCCGGACCGCGACCTTCGCCGCGAACTCGGTCGGAAGGGCGAGCGTCTCGTCGAGGGCGTTCGTGTGGAGGGACTGCGTCCCGCCCAGGACGGCCGCGAGGGCCTGCACGGCGACGCGGGCGACGTTGTTGTACGGCTGCCGTGCGGTGAGCGAGACGCCGGCCGTCTGCGTGTGGAAGCGGAGCTTCCACGACTCGGGGCTCTTCGCCCCGTAGCGCTCGCGCATCACCTTCGCCCAGACCCGGCGCGCGGCGCGGAACTTGGCGATCTCCTCGAAGAAGTCGTTGTGCGCGTTGAAGAAGAACGAGAGACGCGGCGCGAACTCGTCGACGGGGAGGCCGGCGTCCACGCCGTACTTCACGTACTCCATCCCGTCGCGGAGCGTGAAGGCGAGCTCCTGCAGCGCCGTCGAGCCCGCCTCGCGGATGTGGTACCCCGAGATCGACACGGTGTTCCACCTCGGGACGTGCCTGGCGCAGAACGAGAACTGGTCCGTCACGAGGCGCATCGACGGGCGCGGCGGGAAGATGAACTCCTTCTGGGCGATGTACTCCTTCAGGATGTCGTTCTGGAGGGTCCCGCCGACCTTCGTCCACGGGGTCCCCTGCTTCTCGGCGACGGCGAGGTACATCGCGAGCGCGATCGGCGCGGTGGAGTTGATCGTCATCGACGTCGTGACCGACCCGAGGTCGATCCCGTCGAAGAGGGCCTCGAAGTCGCGGAGCGTGTCGACGGCGACGCCGCACTTCCCCACCTCGCCGGCCGACATCTCGTGGTCGGAGTCGTAGCCGTAGAGGGTCGGGAG
>CAZNSS010000518.1:0-3319 GCA_964575465.1 uncultured Holophagales bacterium
CCGAGGCGCGCCTCGTCGCGGAAGCGCACCCCGAGCCGAAGCGGCTCCTCCTCGGTGAAGCGGCCACCGAGGGCGCCTTCAAGTCCTCCGCGCCTCTCTACCGAGTCCTCCACCTCGCGACCCACAGCCGCTGGAGCCGCCTGAACCCGCTCCTCTCCTCCCTCGAGCTCGAGCCGTCGGACGGCGACGACGGTGCCCTCGAGGTCCACGAGATCCTCGGCCTCCGGCTCCGCGCCTCGCTCGTCACGCTGAGCGCCTGCGAGACCGCCCTCGGCAGCGACCTCCTCGGCTCCGTCCCCGCCGGCGACGACTTCGTCGGCCTGACGCGCGCCTTCCTCCACGCCGGGAGCGGCGCCGTCCTCGCGAGCCTCTGGGAAGTCGACGACCGCTCGACCCCCGAGCTGATGAAGGCCTTCTACGGCCGCCTCGCCTCCTCCAGTCCGTCGGCCGCGCTCGCGGCGGCCCAGCGCGCGATGCTGGCGGGCGGCTCCCCCCTCTCCCACCCGTACCACTGGGCTCCGTTCGTTCTCGTCGGGGAGGCGCCCGTGAAGAAACCCGCGACAACCGTGTCAGCCGTGTCCGTGAAAGGCCGGTAGGAGGAAAGATCATGAATCGCCCCAAGTCGACAATCGGCTCGTCCGTTCGGGCGGTCGCCTTCCTTCTCCTCGCCGGCCTCATCCTCGTGGCGCTGCCGGCGTCCGCGCAGGCCATCAAGGTGACCTCCGCCGTCCCAGGCGAGACCGATCAGGGCACCATCGGCCTCGTCGTGACCATCGGCGGCGACAACTTCGCCTCCAACTCGAAGGTCGCTTTCTATGTCAGCGGGACAAAGAACCCCGGCGGCATCGCGGTCAAGGGCGTGAAGTACAAGGACTCGAAGACCCTCGAGGCCACGATCGACGTTGCGCCCGACGCCCAGACGGACCTGAAATTCGACATCCAGGTCATGAGCAACGGCCGGACCGGGAAGGGGACCGAGCTCTTCAAGGTTCTCGTCAAGGTCACGGGGGGCGATCTGACCCCGCCTGGAACGGTGGCTGTCACCGATCTCAAGGCGAGCCAGATCGGCTTCAACACCGCGGTCCTCAACTGGACCGCGCCCGCCAACGACGGCTTCGATGCCAACAGCGGTCCCGCGGCGCAGTACGACCTGCGGGTCCGGAAGGCGACGCCCGAGCCCGGGTGCGGCCCATTCACGGTCGAGGTCTGGGGAACGAACGGCTGGAAGGGGGTCCAGAACGAAGATCCCTGCCAGGTCTACGCGGCCGGCCCGATGGCCGGCGCTCCCGGCACGACGGAGACCGTGACGGCGCTGTACCTCTCTCCGAACACGGGGTACTGGGCGACGCTGCGCACGGTCGACGCTTCGCCGCAGGGTCCCAACTGGTCCGCATTCCCCGCACCGGGAGACCAGCTCTACTTCGAGACGGGGCCCTTCCCACCGCAGGGATGGACCGCTCCGTGGGCCGCGCAGGTCGTGGATGCGTGTCCCGTCCTGGGCTCGGCTTGCCACATGTACGCCCTGCCCCGCATGGACTACGACCGTCATGGCAATCCCGTGATGATGTACGAGAAGGACTCCGTTCAAACTCTCGCGACCTGGACCGGAACCGAATGGGCGATCGAGCCGCTGACGATCGCCGTCGACAACTGGAACTGCGACTTCGCGATCGACCCCTCGTCCGGCGAAGCGACGATCGCCAGCGTCGCCGGGGCCAAACCAGAGATGAGGTTCTATCGGCGGACGGCGGGCGGCTGGACGGCCGAAACCCTCGCCACGGGGTCCGTCGGAGGAGGCGCCCTCGGGTTCGCCCCCGGGAGTCCCGTTGCGACTGTCGCCTATACCTATTCGAAGGGGAGCAGTTCCCTGCTACGGGTGGCTGAACTCTCGGGAGCGTCCTGGAGAACGACGGCCGTCGCCTCTGGCGTCTCAGGTGGACTGGCGATGTCGGTCGCCTTCGACTTCGACGCCAATCCCGCTGTGACCTTCTCCCAGTCCGTGAACGGTGTGAACCGTCTTGCCTTTGCGCTGCGGCAGGGAGGTACCTGGGGAGTCGAGGCCGTCGACGTCGTCCCTCCCGGGGCCCCGTGGAACGCGGTGAACGAGACTCGCGTGGCCTTCGATCCGAGCCGCAACAACTTCTCGGCCGCCGCCCGGTACTACGACGCTGCGACGGGGAGGTCCCTTGTCAGGTTCTGCGAGCGGGCCGGTGCCACGTGGCGTTGCGAGACGGTCGCCGAGGGCAGCAGCCTGCAAGGCATCTACCTCGCGCCAGCTCCCTCGGGCACGGTGTACCTCGCGTACAGGCAGAAAACCAACTTCGTGATGCTGGTCCGCCAGCCCCCCGCGACGGCCTTTGCCGCCGAGTTCATCGACTGGAACGTCTGGAGTTCGCCCGGGGGAGACATTCACATCGGACCAGACGGCCAGCCCTCCATCGCCTACGGAAGCGCGAACGACTGGACCGGCGCCGGAGGCAGCGACGGGAACTACGCCGTCAGCTTCGCTCGGAGACGTCAGACGCCGTAACTGAGCCGCGCGACGCGGCCCCCCGCCGAGCAGGGTCAGGTCTTGCTTTTCCACTATAGCTACGCCGCCCCCCGCGTCGGGGGGCGGCGTAGGCGTGCCTGGCCTCGATCGAATCCCCTGTCGTCCGTTCCGGGTCGGATGGGGTCACGTCTTGCTTTTCTATTGCAGATCGTCCCCGCGGACGTACGGGGGCAGGTCCGTGCTCCACCTTCAGGAAGGACGAGGCGGACTCCGATCGTTCTGGAAGCAGTCCCGCTTCCTCGTCTGGCCTTGCCGCGGAGATGGGGCACGGGACATCAGCTCCATCTTCCGTTGCATCGAGGTCAGATCTGATCCCGGCCCAACTGCGGTCCGGCTCCAGGGAACTCTCTCCGATCACCGCCGATTCCTACAAGCCGAAGCCACATGGGCCGCGTCGAACGTCCGCTGCGCCGGAGGCTTCATGCCAGCCGCGAGAGGATCGCCGCCTTGAGCTTTGGGTAGAGCCGGTTCAGTCCCTCGCGAGGATCTCTTCGATCACGGTCCTAAGCCGCGGCAGGTCCTCAACGAGAATGTCCCACACGATCGACGTGTCGACACCGAAGTAGTGGTGCACCACGACGTTCCGCGCCGCATGGATCTCGTCCCATTCGATCGACGGGTTCGCCGCCTTCAGACCGCTCGACAACCGATGCACGGCCTCCCCGATGATCTGGAGGTTTCGCTCGACGGCCCGCTGGTCTTCGTGTCGGTTTCGTAGGCGTCGCGCGTCAGGCCCGACGTGTGCTCGGCGATCTCGGAGATCGCCCC
>CAZNSS010000519.1:0-3318 GCA_964575465.1 uncultured Holophagales bacterium
CTCGCGGCGGAGCCCGTAGGCGAGGGCGACGAGGATGAGCGTGCCGCCCGCCCCGGCCAGGATGCCGCCGCGCGACTGGGCCATGACGATCCCCGCGCCGAGGACGCCGAAGAGGACGACGGCGAGGGCGACGCGCGGGAGGAAGGGGACGATGCGCGCGGACCTCTCCTCGGCCGAGTGGGCCTCCGCCAGCCCGGCGAGACCGGTGCGGGCGCTGTACCAGATGAGGCCGAGCGCGAAGGCGAGGCCGATCTCGAGGTACCCGGCGAGGTGGTTCGGGTTGACGAAGGAGGCGTGGAGCCGGAGCGTCCGGTCGTCGCGCGAGACGGCGACGGCGACCTGGACGAGGCCCGCGGCGAGGACGACGGCGCCGAAGAGGCGTCGGGCGGCGCGTTGCGCGAGGAGAACCGACGAGGCGAGGAAGAGCGCGGTGAAGGCGAGGACGAGGAGCGCGACGCCGGCCGTCTCCCACGGGACGAGGCTGACCCGGACGGGTGGCGCGGGGCGCCCGAACGCGGCGAGGACCCGCGCGGCCCCCTCCCATGCCTCGACGCTGTGGGGCGACACGGCCCGAACCAGGCCGGGCGGGAGAGGGACGAGCTGGAAAAGGCCCAGAAGGGCGAGGCCGGAGAAGGCGACGAGCGGAAGCCGCACGCCGTCGAGCCGGAGGCGGGTGTCTGGGGCGGCGAGCGCGAGGATGGCGACGAGGAATGCCCCGGCAGTGATCTTCCCGGTGCCGGTGACGCCCGGCTGGACGCTCCCCCAGGGGAAGGGAGCGGCGAGGACGTAGAGGAGAAGAAGGAAGAAAGCGAGCCGTCGGAGCCACGAGCCCGAGAAGGCGTCGGGAACGAGGCGGCGGAAACCGCCCGGCAATTCTGTCCTCATGGGCGCGGCGGCAGTGTAGACGCATCGGAACGGCCTCGAGGAGGTACGGTTGACGGTCGGGTGCCGCGGGAGATATCGTGGAGGGTGGTCGAGCGGGAGGTTCGACCAGTAGTGGCTGTGTATCGAAGACCTGTTCTCATAATGTCCGGTTTTCTGCTCCTCTCGCAGGTTCTTCGAGCTGCGCCGCTGGTCGTCACGTCGGTGCCTCCCTCGGCGATTCCGGCCGACGGAAACGTGAGGATCACGGCGTCCGTGCCACCGGGATCGACGGTCTCGGCCGCCCGCGTCTACTTCAACGCCGAGGGGAAAAAGCCCGAGTACTACCTCGAGATGGTCCGGGGCGACGGCGGCTTCTTCTGGGCGATGCTCCCCGTGCCGAGGTCGGAGACGAAGAACGTCCAGTACCGGATCGTCTTCAGCGACGGCGAGGGGCGGTCCTCGCAGACGCGCCCGGAGACGGTCCCGGTGAAGGGCTCCGCGAAGGAGCCGCCTTCCGAGGCCGAGATGCGCTACGCGCGAAACCTCGTCATCGGGGTGACCGACGCGAATGCGCCGCTGATGCCGGAAGGGTTCGAGTGCATCGGCGTCGTGAGCTCGATCAACGTACGCGGCGAGCTGAAGCCGAACGAGGTCTGCCGGACCGTCGTCATCCCGGCGGCCCTCTGGGTGGCCGCGGGGACCGCGGCGGCGACGGCGGGGGTCATCCTGCTCGCGGATCCTGGCCCGCCTTCTTCGGACAACCCTCTGCCGCCCCCCCCGGTCTCCCCGTCGAGCGCACCCGCGGCGCCCATCCGCTGAGACGAATCGGGCGGCCCCGCGTCGCCCCGTCCCGGCCGCGCAGAGCGAGCGTAGGATGGGTGGGAGAACGGACCTCTTGCGGATGAGACGAACGATCGTCGCTCTTCTCGTTGGCGTCGCCGCCGCCGGGCTCGGAGCCCAGGCGAGCCCGGTCGACGACTTCTATCAGGCGCGCCTCCAGGAGGGGCGCATCGCCTTCCAGACCGGCCGGCCCGTCGAGGCGGTCGACCAGCTCCGCGTCGCCTGCTTCGGGTTGATGGACAGCCCGCAGCTCTACTCGGAAGCCATCGTCTGGCTCGGGCTCGCGCAGGACCGGCTCAACCGTGCGGCGGACGTCGACGCGACGCTGCGACGCTTCCTGGAAGCGGAGAAGCGCTTCGGGGGATACGCCCGGATCGTCCTGCCGGCGGAGTCGCGCAGGGAGTTCGACGGGCTCCTCTCCCGCCGGCTCCCGCCGGGCGTCATCCTGTCGACCCCGAGCCTCAGCCGCCTCGTGGAGACGGGGGAGCAGAAGATCGAGAGGCTGCCCCCGTCCGACAGGGCGCGGGCGTTCTCGGCGAAGGCGAAGGCCGAGCCCGGAAACGTGGCGTGGCCGCTCGGGCTCGCGCGGCTCGCGCTGGAGCAGGGAGAGTGGAAGGACGCCGTGCGCTGGGCCGGGCAGGCGCTCGGGATCGAGGCGGAGAACGTCGAGGCGCGGAGGCTCCGGGTGCGCGCCCTGACGATGCGCCAGGACTACGCCTCCGCGCTCGCCGACCTGGGGGCCCTTCCTCCCGGTTCCATTGACGCTTACCCCGTCCTGAGGGCCGACCTGTTCGTCTGCCTCGCGGCCGCGAAGAGGTGGGACGAGGCACGGGCGGCGTCGAAGGGGCTCCCGGCGGAACAGCTCTCCCGGCCCGACGTGGCCGCGGCGCTCGCGAAGCTGCCGCCGGCGCCGAAGGCCGTTCCCCCGGTTTGACCGGAGCGCGGCGCGGCCGATACTCTCGAAAGGCGCGGAGGAGGGCAGGATGCGGTTCTCGAGGCGGTGTGCTTTCCCCGGGACGGGCCACGGGAGGCTCTCGGGCCTTCTCGGCGCCTGCGTCCTCGTCGTCCTCGCGGCAACGGGCTGCGCGACCACGAACGAAGCCGCCCGGCCGGCGAAGAACGACCCTGAGTACCTCGAGAAGCTCGACAACCTCTCGAAGATCTTCGAGTCGCGGGACGTCGAGAAGCTCATGGGCCTCTACGCGCAGGACACCTACTCCCTCTCGTTCGACCAGCAGTGGGCCTTCGATTCCGGCGCCGCGGACCACCGCGGGCTGCTCCTGAACCTGCTTGCGAACCTCGAGTCCCTGAAGATCGAATGGGCCCCGGACGCGGAGGTCGACCGGACGTCGGAGCGCGTCTGGACGACGCGGCACTTCAAGGCCTACGCCGTCTCGAAGTCGGGGAAGGAGACGACGATCACCGGCTGGCACAGCGCGATCTGGGAGAAGCGCGGCGAGGCCGTGGTCATCGCCTACGAGCACGTCAACCTCGACCCGAAGACCGTCGAGCGGGCCCTTCCCCCGCCGCCCGTCGTCGCGCCCGCAGCGGAACCGGCCCCGGTCGCCGAGACGTTCCCCGACATCTTCTTCGACTACGACAAGTGGAACATCC
>CAZNSS010000520.1:0-3310 GCA_964575465.1 uncultured Holophagales bacterium
AAGGGCGGCGTCATCATGGACGTCGTCAACGCCGAGCAGGCGAAGGTCGCCGAGGACGCCGGCGCCTGCGCGGTCATGGCGCTCGAGCGCGTCCCGTCCGACATCCGCCGCGACGGCGGCGTCGCCCGGATGTCCCCGGTCGCGAAGATCCGCGAGATCCAGGAGGCCGTCTCCATTCCCGTCATGGCGAAGTGCCGCATCGGGCATCTCGCCGAGGCGCGCGTCCTCGAGGCGCTCGAGGTCGACTTCATCGACGAGAGCGAGGTCCTCACGCCCGCCGACGAGGAGAACCACGTCTACAAGCACGACTACAAGGTCCCGTTCGTCTGCGGCTGCCGGAACCTCGGCGAGGCGCTCCGCCGGATCGGCGAGGGGGCCGCGATGATCCGGACGAAGGGTGAGGCGGGGACGGGCGACATCGTCCACGCGGTGAAGCACCTCCGCGAGGTGACCCGCCAGATGAAGTCGCTGACGCTCCTCTCGCGCGACGAGTGGATGGCCGCCGCCAGGCAGCTCGCGGCCCCGTTCGAGCTCGTCGTCTGGGTCGCCGCCAACGGCCGGCTCCCGGTCCCGAACTTCGCCGCCGGGGGCGTCGCGACGCCGGCCGACGCGGCGCTCTGCCGGATCCTCGGCGCCGAGGCGGTCTTCGTCGGCTCGGGCATCTTCAAGTCGGACGACCCGGCCAGCCGCGCCCGCGCCATCGTCGAGGCGACGACCCACTGGGACGACCCGGCCCGCGTCGCGAAGGCCTCCGAGGGGCTCGGCGAGGGGATGAAGGGGATCGAGGCGGCCAGGCTCGTCGAGTCGGAGCTCCTCCAGACCCGGGGCTGGTGATGTCCGTCGGCGTCCTCGCCCTGCAGGGCGACTTCGAGGCGCACGCCGCGGCGCTCGCGCGCCTCGGCATCGAGGCCCGGCCCGTCCGGACGGCGGACGAGGTCCGCGCGAGCGCGGGCCTCGTCCTCCCCGGGGGCGAGTCGACGACGATGTGGAAGCTGATGGAGGGGACCGGCGTCGCCGAGGAGATCGTCGCGGTGGCGCGGCGCGGCGACCCGGTCCTCGCGACCTGCGCGGGCGTCATCCTGGCGTCGCGGCACATCACGCGCCCCGACCGCGACGGCCTCGGGATCCTCCACGCCACCGCGGTGCGGAACGCCTACGGGCGGCAGCTCGACTCGGCGGTCGTCACGCTCACCGACCTCGACCGCGCGGCCTTCGGGACCGCGCCGCTCGAAGCGGTCTTCATCCGCGCGCCGAAGCTCGCGAAGCTCGATTCCGACGTCGAGGTCCTCGCGCGGCGGGACGGCGACCCGGTCCTCGTACGGCAGGGCAACGTCGTTGCCGCGACGTTCCACCCCGAGCTCGCCGCTGACCCGCGCGTCCACCGGCTCGCGTTCGGCGCGGTCGCCCTGCGCGGCTGAGGCGGGGCGGGTGACCGTCCTCGCGGAGGCGCTCGAAGCGCTCGGCCACCCGCAGGGGGCCCTCCCCGAGCCCCGCCTCCTCGCCGACCTCTTCGTCCGCTTCCAGGCGCAGGTCCCGCTCCGCCGTTCCGCGGACGGGGTCGCGCCGGAGGAGCTTCTCGCCGCGTGGCTCAGAGATGGCGAGGGCTGCTGCGGCGAGGCGCGCGTCCGCGCGTTCGAAGCCCTCGCGGCCGGCGCCGGCTTCGCGCTCGGGCCCGGCACGGCCTTCGACGCGCGCGGAGTCTCCCGGAGCGTCCTCCTCGCCGGGGACCGACGGCTCCTCCTCGACCCCGGCTTTCCGCTTCCCGGCCCTCTCGCGCTCGACCCGCCGGCGGAGCAGGAGTCGACGGGCTACGGGACCCTGGCGGTCCGGCCCTCTCCCGGTGGCGCCTGGGACGTCCACCTCGAGACGCGCGGCGAAGTGCGGCTCCTCTTCCGTGTCGAGCCCGGCGCGCGTCCGGGTGGCGGAGACGTCCCGGCCCGGGCCGCCGCGGGACTCTTCCGCCTCCTCGAGGACCGGCTCCTCCGCTGGAGTGGCGGCGTCCTCGAGGTCTCGGACTCCTGGAGTCGGCTCCGGGTCCCCCTGCCCGCGACGGACGCCGACGGCCTCGAGGCGCACTTCGGCCCGCCGATCCCGGGGCCGACGGAAGCCGGAACGGCCGCGGGCGCCGTGGCTGCGCCGACGCTCGCCGTCTACCACGCCGCGTTCGAGGACGCCTCTCGCCTTCGAGGTCTCCTCGCGGACCCCGCGACCCACGCGGCCCTCCTCCCCGAGGGCTGGGTCGTGGACGGACTCGTCCGGCGCCGGGACGGGTTCGACCGGACGCTCGTGGAGGGGGCCGCGGTGCTGCGCCGCGAGCGCGTTGCGCTTCTCCCCGACGGCTTCACCGTCGAGGCCGACGGGCCTCTCGCCCTCTTCCGGACGAGGACGCTCCGGATCGAGCCGCGCCCGGAGGGGAGCCGGCTCCGCCTGCTGGCCACCCTGCGCGACCCCGTTCCGCCGCGGGGCCTCCCCGAGGGAACCCGCCGGCGTCTCGTCTTCGAGCTCGGGAGCGAGCTCCTCGCGCTCGACCGGCATTCGACGGAAGAATGACCGGCCGCTGGCCCGCAGGGCGCAGCGGGAACGGCGCGAGAGAACAGAAGGTGGCGCGGAGGGGGTTCGGGGGGACCGGCCGCTGGCCCGCAGGGCCAGGGTCCCCCCGAGAAAATTAGAAGTCGAGCTCGTCCCCGTCGTCCAGGAGGCGGATCCGCGGGTCGGCGAGCGCCGCGACGTCGGCCCGGAGCTGCGGGAGCGTCGGGGGCTTCATGTGGTAGAGGTTCACGGGAACGTCCGCCGGGAACTTCCTCATCTCCGCCTGGAGCGTCGCGGGCGTGAGGTGCTTCGAGACGTCGGCGATCTCGGCCATCGCGTCGGGGAAGGAGCACTCCACGAAGATCGCCTTCAGGTCGGCGCGGCGGCGCGCCTCCGCCCAGATCGCCTCGGTGGGGCCGGTGTCGCTCGAGAAGAGGACGCAGGCGCGGTCGTCCCACAGGAGGTATCCGTAGGTGGCGACGACGTGGGAGACGGGGATCGCGAGCGCGTGGAGGCCGTTGACGCGGAAGGGGACGCCCGTCTCGATGACGCGGAACGTGACCGCGGGGAGGAGGTGCGTCGGGATCCGCGTGAAGTCGGGCCAGATGGCGTCGTTGAAGAGGTGGTCCTGGAGGAGTGCGGCGACGTCCTTCGGGGCGACGACCTCGATCGGCCCTTCGGTCCTCCCGAAGACGTTCTCGACGAGGAACGGGAGCGAGGCGACGTGGTCGAGGTGCGAGTGCGTGATGATGATCGACCGGACCCGCGACTGCTCCTCGAG
>CAZNSS010000521.1:0-3309 GCA_964575465.1 uncultured Holophagales bacterium
GCCGCCTGAGCGCCGCGAAGGCCGCCCCCGAGGCGATCGAGGCCGCCCCGCTCACCGAGGTCCCCCCGCCGCTCGTCTTCGAGCGAACGGCCGCCGCCGCCGAGGACGAGGGCTTCGACGCCGCCACCGCCGCCGTCGTCGCGGCCGTCGTCGCGGTCGACGTCTTCTGCATCGCCGAGGCGAACGAGACGGGGCCCGGCCGCGGCCTCGCCCCGCTCGTTCGAGCGGCCGACCTCGCCGAGCGTGCGCTCGACGCGGACGGGGCCGGCGAAGCGGAGTTCACGCACCTCTTCGCGCCCCGCCTCCCGTTCGACGTCCTCCTCCACGAGGAGGAACGCCTCACGGCCGCCGATCTCTTCCTCGTCCGCTACGAGGCGGACCTCCCGAAGGAGGCCGTGCGGGCGGTCAGGGCGCTCATCCGCGCCGAGGACACCGTCGCCCGCGCGACGTGGGAGGGGAAGGCGGTCACGATCGAGGACCTCTCGAACGGCCGGGCCCTCCCCGGGCCGGCGCTCTGGAAGCGCGGGTCGAGGCCGTTCGTCTGCCGCCTCGTGCGCCTCGGCGGCGTGCACGTCCCGGTCGCGGTCGAGCGCGTGGAGCGGCGGGTCTCCGCCGAGACGCTCCTCGAGGAGGTGAAGACCGCCTCCCTCGTCGCGCGCGACGTCCTCCGGGCCGGAGGGATCCGCCTCCGGAGCACGAAAAAGGGCTTCGGCCTCGGCGCCCGGCTCTTCGCGGTGCCGGACGAGGAGTAAGGCGCCTTTCCACGCTCACGGACGGAAAGGATGAGGCCCGGGGCCGCGAGGCGCCGGGCCTTCCGGCTCTCCATCGGGGAGGGGGCCGGAGGGCCGCAGGCGGACCTCGTCGCGAAGGGTGGCAAGATCCGCGGCAAAAATGAGACGACCGGGTCGGGTGACGGCTCGCAGCCGGAGCTCGCGTCCCGGTCGGTGTCAGGAGGCGACGACGTGAGTAGAACACCCTTCCTGTCGGCGCCCGCGCTGGCGGTGCTGGCCGGGCTCTTCGCTTCGGGGCCCGCCGCGGCCCAGCCGGTGCCAGCGCGACCGCACATCCTCTACATCCTCGCGGACGACCTCGGGTGGAAGGACGTCGGGTTTCACGGGTCCGACATCCGGACGCCGAACCTCGACCGTCTGGCTCGGCAGGGCGCCCGGCTCGAGCAGCTCTACGCGCAGCCGATGTGCACTCCGTCGCGCGCCGCGCTCATGACGGGCCGGTACCCGCACCGTTACGGCCTCCAGACCCTGGTCATCCCCTCGGCCGGCCGCTACGGCCTCGCGACGGACGAGTGGCTCCTGCCGCAGGCGCTCAAGGAGGCAGGCTACGAGACGGCGATCGTCGGGAAGTGGCACCTCGGCCACGCCGACCGGAAGTACTGGCCGCGGCAGCGCGGCTTCGACTACCAGTACGGGCCGCTCCTCGGCGAGATCGACTACTTCACCCACTCGGCGCACGGCACGCGGGACTGGTTCCGGGACAACGAGCCGGTCGTCGAGGAGGGAT
The DNA here is from genome assembly GCA_964575465.1 of uncultured Holophagales bacterium. Taxonomy (GTDB): domain Bacteria; phylum Acidobacteriota; class Thermoanaerobaculia; order UBA5066; family UBA5066; genus UBA5066. The sequence goes on from CAZNSS010000521.1 coordinate 1,519, forward strand.
ACGTCACGCGGCTCCTCGGCGCCGACGCCGAGCGGCTGATCGGGAGGCACGACCCGAGGGTGCCGCTCTTCCTCTACCTCGCCTTCACCGCGCCGCACGCCCCTTACCAGGCCCCGCCGGAGCTCCTGGAGCGGTACACGCACGTCGCCGACCCGAGCCGCCGCGCCTACGCCGCGATGGTCACGGCGATGGACGACGAGATCGGCCGGGTCCTCGAGGCGCTCGCGAAGAAGAAGATGCTCGACGACACGATCGTCGTCTTCCAGAGCGACAACGGCGGCCCGCGCTCGGCAAAGTTCACCGGCGAGGTGGACATGTCGAAGAGCGCGATCCCCGCCGACAACGGCCCGTGGCGCGACGGCAAGGGGATGCTCTACGAAGGGGGGACGCGCGTCGTCGGGCTCGTCACCTGGCCCGGCCACGTCCGCGCCGGACAGGCCGTCGACCGGCCGATCCACGTCGTCGACATGTACCCGACGCTCGCCGGCCTCGCCGGCGCTTCGCTCGCGCGGTGCAAGCCGCTCGACGGGATCGACGCCTGGAAGACGATCTCGGAAGGCGCGCCGTCGCCGCGGACGGAGGTCGTCTACGACGTCGAGCCGTTCCGCGCCGCGCTCCGCCAGGGGGACTGGAAGCTCGTCTGGCAGGCCACGCTCCCCTCGAAGGCCGAGCTCTTCAACCTGAAGGACGACCCGTCGGAGAAGAACGACCTCGCCGGGGCGAACCCGCAGAAGGTCGCCGACCTGAAGCGCCGGGTCGAGGAGCTCGCCCGGACGGCGGCGGAGCCCCTGCTCCTCGGGGAAGCGATGGGGGCGACGAAGAACGTCCTCTTCAGCTCCGTCGTCCTCCCCGCGGACGCGAAGGCGGTGGAAGAGGAGCCCTGAACGGAGGGTCCGCTCCAGCTCTTGCTGACGCTCACGTGAAACGGCCCGGCGCGCTCGCGCCGGGCCGTTGGACATTCCGTGTCTTCCGGGGCTCCCCTCCTCGCGGAGGGGGTCCGGGGGAATCCCGCTCGGCGGGTTCCCCCGGTTCAGAGGCTGTTTAGTACATCCCGCCCATGCCGCCGCCCTGGGGCATCGCGGGGGCCTTGTCCTTCTCCTTGATCTCGGAGATGAGGGCCTCGGTCGTCAGCATGAGGCTGGCGATGGAGGCGGCGTTCTGGAGCGCCGACTTCGTCACCTTGGCCGGGTCGATGATGCCCGACTTGAGCAGGTCCTCGACCTTCTCGGTGGCGGCGTTGAAGCCGATGTTGCCGCCCTTCTCCTTGAGCTCCTTGAGGATGACCGCGCCCTCGATCCCCGCGTTCGCGATGATCTGGCGGGAGGGCTCCTCGAGAGCGCGCTTGACGATGTTGATGCCGACCTGGATGTCGCCGCTCTCCTTGAGCGTCGCGACCGCGTCCATCGCGCGGAGGAGCGCCACGCCGCCGCCGGGGACGATGCCGTCCTCGACCGCCGCCTTCGTGGCGTGCATCGCGTCCTCGACGCGGGCCTTCTTCTCCTTCATCTCGGTCTCGGTGGCCGCGCCGACCTTGATGACCGCCACGCCGCCGACCATCTTCGCGAGGCGCTCCTGGAGCTTCTCGCGGTCGTAGTCCGAGGTCGTCTCCTCGATCTGCGCCCGGATCTGCTTCACGCGGCCCGCGATGGCCTCCTTGCGCTTGCGATCGGTCGTGTCGACGACGATGGTGGTGTTCTCCTTGTCGACGACGATCTTCTTGGCCTCGCCGAGGTCGTCCCACTTGACGTTCTCGAGCTTGATGCCGAGGTCCTCGGAGATCATCTTGCCGCC
>CAZNSS010000522.1:0-3305 GCA_964575465.1 uncultured Holophagales bacterium
GGCGCTCCGGGGCCGCGTCCGCCCGCCGCGCGGGCGCGTCGCGTTTACGCGGGCTGCGCCTGCCGCCGAAATTGCCCATAATTCGCGCGCGGAGGAAGGAACCAGATGGAAGCTTTGCCGGCCAGGACTCTCCTCGACTACTTCGCCCACGCGGTCGCGAGCGGGAAGCCCGACCTCCTCGTCTCCAAGGTGAACGGCGCCTGGACGCCGGTCCCGGCGCAGGAGTTCGGACGGAAGACGCGGGCCTTCGGCATCGGCCTCACGACGCTCGGCCTCGACCACGACGACCGGGTCGCGATCCTGTCGGAGAACCGGCCGGAGTGGCCGATGACCGACTTCGGGACGCTCGGGATCGGCGCGATCACGGTGCCGATCTACACGACGTACCTGGCGCCGCAGGTCGAGTACATCCTGCGCGACTGCACCGCGAAGGTGCTCGTCGTATCGAACGAGAAGGAGCTCGCGAAGGTGATGGAGGTGAGGGGGCGCTGCCCCGCCCTCTCCTACGTCATCCTCGTCGAGGGAAAGCTCCCGAACGCCGACGGCGTCCTCTCGTTCGAGAGCGTCGTGAAGAGGGGCGAGGAGGCGCTGAAGGCGCAGCCCGGAGCGTGGGAGGAGCGGGTCGCGAACGTCACCCCCGAGTCCCACGCGACGCTGATCTACACGTCGGGGACGACGGGCGAGCCGAAGGGGGCCGTCCTCTCGCACGGGAACTTCGTCTCGAACGTCTCGACCTGCTCGACGTTCTTCGACGTCAACCCGGCGAAGGTGGGCCTGTCGTTCCTTCCGCTCGCCCACGTCTTCGAGCGGATGATCGACTACGTCATGTTCTCGCGGGCCGCGACGATCACGTACGCGGAGTCGATCGAGAAGCTCGCGGACAACTTCGGAGAGGTGAAGCCGCACTTCTTCGCGTCGGTGCCCCGGGTCTACGACAAGATCCACGCGCGGATCTTCCAGAACCTCGAGAGCCAGTCGCCGACGAAGCAGAAGATCTTCGCCTGGGCGCTGAAGACCGGGAAGGAGCGCCTCGCCCTCGTCGAGAAGAAGAAGGCGGTCCCGGGCGGGCTCGCCTTCAGGTACAGGATCGCCGACCGCCTCGTCTTCTCGAAGATCAAGGCTCGCCTCGGCGGGCGCTTCGAGTTCTGCATGTCGGGCGGCGCGCCCCTGTCGAAGGAGGTCGCGGAGTTCTTCTGGGCGGCGGGGGTCGAGGTGTACGAGGGGTACGGCCTGACCGAGACGAGCCCCGTCCTGACGTGCAACCGCCCGGGCGCCTGGAAGCTCGGCTCGGTGGGGAAGGTGATCCCGGGGGTGCAGCTGCGGATCGCGGAGGACGGCGAGGTGCTCGCGAAGGGCCCGAACATCATGCGCGGCTACTGGAACAAGCCGGAGGAGACGAAGAAGGTCTTCAACGCCGAGGGCTGGTTCCTGACCGGCGACGTCGGCGTCGTGGACCGCGAGGGCTTCCTGACGCTGACCGACCGGAAGAAGGAGCTCATCATCAACGCGTACGGGAAGAACGTCGCCCCGGCCCCGATCGAGGAGGCGCTCAAGCACATCCGTTACGTGACGAACGCCGTCCTCATCGGCGACAGGCGGAAGTACCTCATCGCGCTGATCGTCCCGAACTTCGAGAGGCTCGAGGCGTGGGCCTCGGCGAACAACGTCGAGTTCCGGAGCAGCACGGAGCTCCTCCGGAACCCGAAGGTGCGGGCGCTCTTCCAGCAGGCGATCAACATCGTCAACGGCGACGAGCCCTCGGAGAAGAGGATCAAGGACTTCGACTTCCTGCCGACCGACTTCTCCATCGAGGGGGGCGAGCTGACGCCGACCCTGAAGGTGAAGAGGCGCGTCGTCTCCGAGAAGTACAAGGACAAGATCGACGGCCTCTACGAGCGGGCCGAGAGGCTCGACGCGGCCATCGACGGCTCGACGGAAAAGATGATGTAGGCGGCAGCCGCCTCAGGGAGCGGTCCCGAGGAGCCGGGCGGCCTTCGCGAGCGCGCGACGGGCGCCCGGCTCTCCCATTCTCCGGGCGGCGTCCTCGAGGGAGAGCCACTCGAGGCCGAGGGATTCGGCCTCGTCGGCGCGGGCCTCCGAGCCCTCGCGGGTGACGGCGGCGTAGCGGACGTCGAAGTGGGAGTGGCCCGGCTCGCCCCTGCCGGGCGGGATCGGGTGGACGTCGAGGTCGAGGATCGCCGGGGAGAGGAGGACGAGGTCGGTCAGGCCCGACTCCTCGCGCCCCTCGCGGAGCGCCGTGGCCGCGGGGTCGGACTCCCTCTCGTCGTGGCCTCCCATCTGGAGCCACTTGTCGAGCCGGCGGTGGTGGTGGAGGAGCACTTTCCCGGTCGCGGCGGAGAAGATGAAGACGCTCCCGGTGAAGTGCCCGGGGGCGAACGTCGTCCTGGCGAAGCAGGCGGGCTCGGCCTCGACGAGGGCGAGCATCGCGGCGCGGTCGGTCGCCTCGGCCTCGTCCGCGGGCTCGTGAGCGAGGAGCGCCGCGAAGAGCGCCGCCCGCGGCGGATCGAGGCGGAGGGCGTCGGGCGGGGGAGCCGTCACGGCTTGCGGATCCTCACGCGGCAGTCGAGGTAGGCGGCTCCTTCGCCGGCGTCGGTCACCCGCGCCCGCACGAGGGCGTTCGCGCAGGTTCCCGAGTCGTAGTGGCCCCCCTTCGGGACGATGACGACGTCGCGTCGCTGGAGCGGGTCGAGGCGCAGCCGGGCACGAAGGCTTCCGAGGGCGCTCTCGAGGGCGACCTCCGATCCGTCCGCGAGGCCCGGAGCGGCTTCGGGATGGCAGGTCGCCTCCAGGATCTCCGGCGGCGCGCCGGACCACTGCGAGCACTGCGCGCGTTCCGTCGAGCTCGAGAAGAGCCAGAGCGGGAACCCCGGCTCCTCCCCGGGAGGAGGAGGCGCCTCGGCGAGGAGGCGCATCCGGCCGCTCGGCGTCGGGAAGCGCCCCTCCGCGAAGAGGACGTCGCCGACGAGGGGGTTGCGGACCGACTCCCGCTCCAGCCGCTCGACGGTGAGCCCGAGCGGCTCGACCCGGCGAAGGAGGCGCCGCTTCCACTCCTTCGCGCTCCCGGCGATCTGCGGAGCGATGCCGTCCCCGCCGGCGCCGGTCTGCCGGTCGACCTCGGCCGCGAGGAGCTGTACGACCTCGAGGTCGCTCCGCACCCCGGGCGGCGGGGCGACGACGGGGGTCGAGGCACCGATCCAGTGGTTGCCGTAGGCGCCGAGCAGGTCGTCGTCCTCGACGAGCGTCGTCGTCGGGAGGACGAGGTGGGCGCGGCGGGCGGTGTCGGT
>CAZNSS010000523.1:0-3299 GCA_964575465.1 uncultured Holophagales bacterium
GTATTCCTCGCCGAGGCGGTTCACGTCCCCCGCCCCCATCGTCACGAGGAGGTCGCCCGCCCGGAGGTCCTCCACGAGGCGCGGGACGACGTCGGCCCTCGCCTCGAGGTCGACGACGCTCCGATGGCCGCGAGCGCGGGCCGCGTCGGAAACGAGTCGCGACGTGATGCCCGGGATCGGCGCCTCCCGCGAGGGGTAGACCGGGAGGACGTAGACCGCGTCGGCCGCCAGGAGCGCGGCTCCGAAGCCGTCCGCCTGGTCGCGCGTGCGGGTGAAGAGGTGCGGCTGGAAGAGGACGACGAGGCGGCGCTCCGGGTGCGCCTGCCGCGCCGCGCCGAGCGTCGCCGAGACCTCGGTCGGGTGGTGGGCGTAGTCGTCGATGACGAGGACGCCGCCCCGCTCGCCCTTCCGCTCGAAGCGGCGCGCGACTCCGGAGAAGGTGCCGAGCGCCTTCACGCACGCCTCGAACGGCACGTCCAGCTCGCGGGAGATCGCGATCGCCGCGAGCGCGTTCTTCACGTTGTGGAGGCCCGGGAGGGCGACCTCGACCGTGCCGAGGACCTCCCCGTCCGCGACGGCCGTGAAGCGCGATCCGGCCCGGTCGAGACCCAGGTCGCGCGCCGTCACGTCGGCTTGGGGCGTCAGGCCGAAGGTCCCGACCCGTACGCGGCTCGAGAGGAGCGGCCGGATCTCCTGGACGTTCGAGTCGTCGAGGCCGAGGAGGGCCGCGCCGAAGAACGGCACCGTCGCGGCGAACTCGGTGAACGCCGCCTTGAGGTCGGCCAGGTCGCGGTAGGTGTCGAGATGCTCGAGGTCGATGTTGTTGACGACGGCGATGACGGGCCGGAGCCTCAGGAACGACCGGTCGAACTCGTCGGCCTCGGCGACGAGGTACTCCCCCTTGCCGAGACAGGCGTTCGTCCCCATCGCGCGGACCCGGCCGCCGACGACGATCGTCGGGTCGAGGCCCGCGGCCTGGAGGATCGAGCCCGTCATCGAGGTCGTCGTCGTCTTCCCGTGCGAGCCCGCGATGGCGATGCCCGTCTTCACGCGCATCACCTCGGCGAGCATCTCGGCCCGCTTGATGACCGGGACCCCGGCGATTCGGGCGGCCACGAGCTCGGGGTTGTCCTCGGCGACGGCCGACGAGTAGACGACGACGTCGGCCCCGGAGACGTGCTCGGCACGGTGACCCGCCGCGAACACCGGGATGCCGATTCCGCGCAGCCTCCGGGTCTCCTCCCCCTCGCGCAGGTCCGAGCCGGTGACGGTCAGGCCGACGCTCGAGAGGATCTCCGCGAGGCCGGACATGCCGACCCCCCCGATCCCGACGAAGTGGACGCGGCGAACGCGGAGGAAGTTCACGGCGCGTGCTGCGAGATGTTGAGGAGGACCCCGACCGCGATCAGGTCCGCCCAGAGGGCGGAGCCGCCGTAGGAGAGGAACGGCAGCGGGATCCCCTTGGTGGGAAGGAGGGCGAGGACGACCGAGATGTTGACGAGGGCCTGGACGACGATCATCACCGCGAGCCCGAGGCCGAGGAGCCGGCCGAAGCTGTCGGGGGCGTTCACGGCGGCCCGCATCCCGCGGGCGAAGACCATGCCGAAGAGGGCGAGGACGATGGCGCAGCCGACGAGGCCGAGCTCCTCCCCGACGATCGCGTAGATGAAGTCGGTGTAGGGGTAGGGGAGGAAGAAGAGCTTCTGCTTGCCGTCGCCGAGGCCGAGCCCGGTCACGCCCCCCGTGCCGACGGCGATGAGCGACTGGAGCGCCTGGTAGCCCGACCCGAGCGGGTCCGACTCGGGGTGGAGGAACGAGAGGATCCGGGCCCGGCGGTAGGGCGCGGACCAGGCGTAGGCGACGAGCGCGGGGAGGGCGAGGAGCGCCCCTCCCGCGAACCACCGGAGCCTGAGGCCGGCGTAGAAGAGCATCGCGGCGGCGATCGCGAAGTACGAGAGCGCCGTGCCGAAGTCGGGCTGGAGGAGGACGAGGCCGGCGAGGCCGGCGAGGAGCCCCGCCGCCGGGAGGAGCGTCCGCCTCACGTCCTCCATCTCCCCCTCCCTCCGGCAGAGGAGCGCCGCGAGGGCGACGACGAGGCCGATCTTCGCGAACTCGGAAGGCTGGACCGACATGAAGCCGACGTTGAGCCACCGGCGCGTCCCGTTGATCGGCGGCCGGAAGAGGACCGCCACGAGCGCGAGGAAGAGGAGGGAGAGCCCGAGGGAGACGAGCCGCGGATCGTTCAGCCGGCGGTAGTCGACCCGCATCGCGACGATCGTCAGGAGCGCCCCGAAGAGGACCGCGAACCCCTGCTTGAAGACGAAGAAGAGCGGCTGCGACGGCCCCCCGGCCGAGGGGAGGTAGATCTGCATCGCCGAGGCGCTGTAGATCATCAGGAGGCCGAGCCCCACGAGGAGGACGACGGGCCCGAAGAGGAAGCGGTCGATGGCGAGCTTGCGCGCCACGTCAGCCTCCCGCCTCGGGAAGGGCGAGGACGAGCGCCTCGAAGACCTCGCCCCGGTGCTCGTAGTTGCGGAACTGGTCGTAGGAGGCGCACGCGGGGGAGAGGAGGACGACGTCGCCGGGGCGCCCCTCGGCGGCCCCGACCTCGACGGCGCGCTCGACCGTCCCGGCCTCCTCGCACGGCGCCCCGCCCGAGAGGGCCTTCATCACGGCGGGCCCCGCCTTGCCGATGGCGAGGACCTTTCGCGCCTTCTGCCTCACGAGGGGGAGGAGGCGGCCGAAGTCGTCCCCCTTGTCCTTCCCGCCGAGGATCAGGAAGACGCTCCCGTCGGGGAACCCCTCGAGGCTCTTCAGGGTCGCGTCGATGTTCGTCCCCTTCGAGTCGTTGTAGAAGGCGACGCCGGCGCGGGTCCTCACGAGGACCGTCCGGTGCGGGAGGCCCTTGAACGTCCGGAAGGTCCTCACGGCCGTCTCGGGCGTGACGCCGAGCGGGATCGTCGCGGCGAGCGCGGCGAGGGCGTTCTCGGCGTTGTGCGAGCCGGGGAGCTGCAGGTCCTCGCGCCTCGCGTAGACGCGGGGCCCCTTCCCCGTGACGTCGGCGAGGAAGACGCCGTCCTTCAGCCAGGCGCCGAGCGCGAGGTCGCGGGCGCGGCTGAAGGCGAGCCGGCGTGCCCGCGTCCGGATCCGCGCCACGAGCGGGTCGTCGGCGTTCAGGACGGCGACCTGCGCCTCGCCCTGGTTCTCGAAGAGCTTCGCCTTCGCCGCGCCGTAGTCGTCGACCGAGCGGTAGCGGTCGAGGTGGTCGGGCGTCAGGTTCAGGTGGACCGCCACGTCGG
>CAZNSS010000524.1:0-3293 GCA_964575465.1 uncultured Holophagales bacterium
CATGACGGAAACCGTCGAGGAACGCCGACTTTTCGCCGACTTCCTGAGGAGACGCGGGCTCAAGACGACCCGCGAGCGCACCGCCCTCTTCGAGGAGATCTTCGCGACCCACCACCACTTCGACGCCGACGACCTCGTCGTGCGCCTCAGGGGGAAGGGGAAGAAGGTCAGCCGGGCGACGGTCTACCGGACGCTCGACCTCCTCTACGACTGCGGCCTCGTGTCGCGCGTGAGGCTGAACGACGAAAAGTACCGGTACGAGCGCCTCCTCGTCGGCGAGCACCACGACCACCTCATCTGCACCTCATGCGGCGGCGTCATCGAGTTCGTCGACTCGCGGATCGAGGAGCTGCAGGAAGCGGTCTGCAAGAAATACGGCTTCGCCGCGTCGACGCACTCGCACCAGATCCGGGGCGTCTGCGCGGAGTGCCAGGCGCGCGAGGGGAAGTCCAGGGGGCCGGCCACGGCGTAGCGGGCCCGATGGCGCCCGCGATCGTCTGGTTCCGCCGGAACCTCCGCCTCGACGACAACGTCCCGCTCGACGCGGCCGTCCGGGGGCACGACTCCGTTGTCCCCGTCTTCGTCCTCGACGACCACTACCTGACGGACGACTTCTCCCCGCCACGCCTCCGTTTCCTCGCGGAGAGCCTGCGCGATCTGGAAGCGGCCCTGGCGGCGAAGGGCTCCCGCCTTCTCTTCCGGAAGGGGCCGTCGGGCGCGGCTCTCGCGGCTCTCGCACGGGAGACGGGAGCCGACGCGGTCTACTCCCACCTCGATCACGAGCCGCACGGCACCGCGCTCGCCCGGGAGGTGGAGGGCGCGCTCTCGGCGCAGGGGACGCGCCTCCGCCTCCTCCCCGACCTCCACCTGGTGGCGCCCGGCTCCCTCCGGACGGAGGCGGGGAGGCCGTTCACCGTCTACACGCCGTTCTCCCGCCGCTGGCGCGAGGCCGACAAGGCCGCGCCCGTCCAGGAGCCGGTCCGGGTCGCGACGCCCGAGGCCGTCCTCGACCCGGCGTTCCCTTCGATCGCGATGTCGCGACCGCGCGGCTTCCGCGTCGAGGGCGCCCCGGCGAACCCTCCCGGAGGGACGCGCGCGGGCCTCCGGCTCTGGAAGGCCTTCCGGGCCCGCGCCCTCGGGCGTTACGCGGAAGAGAGGGACGTCCCCGGCGTCGAGGGGACCTCCCGGCTCTCGCCCCACCTGCGGTTCGGGACGCTCGGGATCCGCCGCCTCCTCGCGGGGGCGCGGGAGGAATGGCGGGAGGCGGACGCCGCGCGGCGGAAGTCGATCGACACTTTCGTCGGCGAGCTCGCGTGGCGGGAGTTCTACGCGTCGATCCTCGCGGCCTTCCCGCGGGTCCTCGAGGAGAGCTTCCGGCCGGAGTTCGAGAGGTTCCCCTGGCGGACGGGCGAGGAAGCCGAACGGCTCTTCGCGGCGTGGCGCGACGGCCGGACGGGCTACCCGATCGTCGACGCCGGGATGCGCCAGCTCGCGCGCGAGGGATGGATGCACAACCGCGTGAGGATGGTCGTCGCGTCGTTCCTGACGAAGCACCTCCTCGTCGACTGGAGACGCGGCGAGGCGCTCTTCCGGGCGCGTCTCGCCGACGGCGACCCCGCCGCGAACAATGGCGGCTGGCAGTGGTCCGCCGGCTGCGGCACCGACGCGCAGCCCTTCTTCCGGATCTTCAACCCGGTCCTCCAGGGCGAACGATTCGATGCCGACGGCGCCTACGTGAAGCGCTGGGTCCCCGAGATCGAGGCGTGGAAGGGGGCGGGGAAGGACCTCCACGCGCCGTGGAGATCGAAGACGCCGCCGGCGGGCTACCCCGCCCCCGTCGTCGACCACGCCACGGCGCGCGCGGCGGCCCTCGCGGCCTTCGGGACTCTCAGGCCGTCCCGCTGAACGGGGGCGTCGAAGCCCGGCCGCCGAAGAGGGGCCCCGGCGCCCTTGCGGCGAGAGCGGCTCCTACGGCGAGAGCGGCTCGAGAGGGACGCCGTGGAGCGCGGCGTAGGCCGCCTCGAAGAAGAGCACCCGCCGGACGTAGTCGCGCGGCTCGAAGAGAGGCATCGCCTCGAGGAACTCGTCTTCGGCGAGGCCGGGAGCCTGGGCCCTCCAGCGCTTCGGCCGCCCGGGCCCGGCGTTGTAGGCCGCGAGCGCGGCGATCCGGTTGCCATCGAACTCCCGCAGCATCATCGCGAGGTAGCGCGCGCCGAGCCTCACGTTCACCTCCGGGTCCCTGAGGTCGGGGCGGCCGCGCCGCTTCTCCTGCCGGAGGAGGTACCGGCCCGTCCCGGGCATCACCTGCATCAGCCCGGTGGCGCCCACGCCGGAGCGCGCGCTGGTCTGGAAGAGGCTCTCCTGGCGGATCACGCCGTAGACGAGCGCCGGCGGAAGGCCGTTCACCGTGGCCTCGCGGACGATCAGCGCCTCCTGCCGGAACGGGTAGAAGGCGCGGCGGACGGCGAGAGGCAGCGCCCCCTCGTCGGGCGTGCCGAGCTCCGGCCATCGGGCCTTGAGGATCGTGACGGCGCGCCGGAACTCGAAACGCTCGGCCGCACAGGCCGCGAGGAAGAGGGGGTCCTGGGAGCGCTCGGCCTCGGCGGCGTCCTCGGCGAGCGAGGAGAGCCCCACGGCGAGGAGCTCCCGCGAGGGAAGTGACGGCGCGTCCGGGCGGAGCGGATGGCGGGCAGGAGGCGCGGGTGCCTCGGCGGGGAGCGCCGCGGAAACGGGGATCCCGATACGCCCACCCGCCCACCGTGCGTAGAGGTCGGGGACGGCGGTCGACACGAGCGAGGCGTAGAGCGAACGAGCTGCGGTCTCCCGGCCGAGGGCCTCGAGGGAGCGAGCGGCCCAGTAGGTCGCGCGGCGGCGGACGGCCACGTCCTGGTAGAGCGTCGCCTGCGCCTGGAGGTCGCCGGCCGCGGCGCGGTACTGCTCCGGCGAGCGCGCGAGGGTCCGGAGGAAGGAGGCCCGGAAGAGCTCCTCGGAGCCGAGCGTCGTCGCCGGGTCGATCGCGACGAGCGCCGGCAGGAACCGCTCGGCGTCCCCGGAGAGGCCGAGCCGGGCCGCGGCGCGGACCGCCTCGACGAGGAGGCGGTGCCTCTCCGGCGGCGCGACGTCCCGGGCCAGGAGGGCGTCGGCCCGGGCGGCGAGGGTGCGGAAGGCCTGCACGGTCGGGTCGGGAGGAGCCGGCCGGGCCGCCCCGGGAGCGGGAGGGACGCGGGGGGCCGCTTTCGAGCGCTTCGGGCGGCGGGCAGGAGGCCCGGTCTCCGGTTCCCCGACGAGCCTCA
>CAZNSS010000525.1:0-3288 GCA_964575465.1 uncultured Holophagales bacterium
ACGCGGACGGCTACTTCTGGTTCGTCGGCCGCGACGACGACGTCATCAACACGGGGGGGCACCTCGTCGGGCCGTTCGAGGTCGAGTCGGCCCTCCTCGAGCACCCCGCCGTCGCCGAATCGGCCGCGGTCGCCAAGCCCGACCCCGTGAACATGGAGGTCGTCAAGGCGTTCGTCACGCTCAAGCCGGGACACGAGGCGTCTCCCGACCTCGAGCTCGAGATCATGAACTTCGTCCGCAAGCGCCTCTCGCCCATCGCCATGCCACAGGAGATCGCCTTCGTCCCGTCGCTCCCGAGGACGCGGAGCGGGAAGATCGTGAGGCGGGTCCTCCGGGCGCAGGAGTGGGGCGAGCCGCTCGGCGACGTCTCGACGCTGATGGAGGACTAGAGAAGAGACCTGCGCGGAGGGGTTCGGGGAACCCGGCATTCGGGTTCCCCGAGAACATTGACAGCAAGGCTCCCGTGCTCCCGGCTTTGCCGGGCTCGCGGGTCGGCTGACGCAAGTGGAGGACCAAGACCATGGACGACCTTCGGATCGCCATCCTGGAGTACGTCCGCCGCGAGTACCTCGAGGAGGACGACGACCGGACGCTGTCTCCGTCGACGCGCCTCATCTCGGGCGGCATCGTCGACTCCTTCTCGATGGTCTCCCTCAAGCGCTTCCTCGAGCGGAAGTACGACGTGAAGATCCCCGACGCGGACGCCTCCCCCGAGGCGTTCGACACCGTCGACTCCATCGCCCTCCTCGTCGAGCGCCTCGCGGCGGTGAAGGCCTGACCGTGGTCGCCGCCGTCGCCGCCCCGCCCGCGGTCGCCTCCTTCCGCGACGTCTACCGCGCCGAGCTCGAGTCGATCCGCGCCGCCGGCCTCTGGAAGGAAGAGCGCTTCATCCACGACCCGCAGGGGGCCGAGATCGAGGTCGAGTTCCCCGCCGGCGCCCCGCCGAGGAAGGTCCTGAACCTCTGCGCGAACAACTACCTCGGCCTCTCCTCGCACCCGCGCGTCGTCGCCGCCGCCCACGCCGGCCTCGACCGCCGCGGCTACGGGATGTCGTCCGTCCGCTTCATCTGCGGGACGCAGGACATCCACCGCGAGCTGGAGCGCCGCCTCACCGCCTTCCTCGGGACCGAGGAGACGATCCTCTTCTCCTCCTGCCTCGACGCGAACGGCGGCGTCTTCGAGGCGCTCTTCGGCGAGAAGGACGTCCTGATCGCCGACAGGCTCGTCCACGCCTCGATCGTCGACGGGATGCGCCTCTGCAAGGCGATGACGGACACCTACAAGCACTCGGACATGGGGCACCTCGAGGAGAAGCTCCTCGAGCACGCCGACAGGCGCTTCCGCGTCGTCGTCACGGACGGCGTCTTCTCGATGGACGGCGACCTCGCGAAGCTGGACGAGATCGTCGCCCTCGCCCGGAAGCACGGCGCGCTGACGTTCGTCGACGACTCGCACGCGACGGGCTTCATCGGGAGGACGGGACGCGGGACGCCCGAGCACTTCGGCGTCCACGGCCGGGTCGACCTCGTGACGACGACGTTCGGCAAGGCGCTCGGCGGCGCCTCCGGAGGCTGCGTCAGCGGGCGCAGGGAGCTCGTCGAGATGTGCCGCCAGCGGGCGCGGCCGTACCTCTTCTCGAACACGCTCGCCTCCGTGATCGTCTCGGGGACGCTCGAGGTCCTCGACCTCGTCTCGGAGACGACGGAGCGGCGCGACCGGCTCGAGGAGAACACGCGCTTCTGGCGGAAGGGCCTCACCGAGGCGGGCTTCGACCTCAAGGCGGGAGAGAGCCCGATCGTCCCGGTGATGCTCTACGACGCGAAGCTCGCCCAGGACGTCGCCCGCGACCTCTTCGCCGAGGGGGTCTACGTCGTCGGCTTCTTCTTCCCGGTCGTGGCGAAGGGGCAGGCCCGCATCCGGACGCAGCTCTCGGCGGCGCACACGCGGGAGCAGCTCGAGAGGGCGCTCGAGGCGTTCGTGAAGGTGGGGAAGAAGCACGACGTCCTCGGGAAGACGAAGGCAGAGATGCTCGCCCGGTGCGGGCTCTGACGAGAAGGAGGCGACGATGGAGGCGAGGCGGATCCTCGAGGTCCCCATCCCCGACGGCGTCGACCCGAAGGGGGACGACCTGGAGCTCCTGAAGGCCGTCTTCCAGGCGCTCACGGCCCTGCGCGTCTCGCAGGGGCGAGACTGGCTCGCGAAGGTGAAGTCCCTGGAGGGCGACGGCTGGACGGTCCGGTGGGGCCTCGTCTGGCAGGCCGAGGTCAAGCGCGGGGAGGAGTACGAGGCTGCGACGGCGACGACGCTCGACGAGGCGCTCGGCGGCGTCGCCCAGATGGTCGCCGCCGAGTTCGCCGGGCACGTGCCCTGAGCGGGGGCGGCCGCCGGAGCCTTCTCTTCGCGCGGAACGCCGGAAGCTGGCATCCTTCCGAGCGCATGGACCTCAGGGGAGCGGGGTCGGCGACCTTGCGGCCCGAGGGCGCTCGGACCGGCTTCGGCGCATCGGTGCCGCGGCTGCCGGAAGCCGGGGAGCTCCTCGGAGGGCGATTCCGCCTCGTCCGGCTTCTCGGCGCCGGGGCGGCCGGAGTCGTGTTCGAGGCGCTCGACGAGGTCGCCCAGCAGCATGTCGCGCTGAAGGTGCTCCGGCCCGACACGGTCCTGGGGAGCGGCCTCGAGCGCCTTCGCCGCGAGGTCCGGCTCTCCCGCCCGGGCCACGCGAACGTCGTCCGCCTGAACGACCTCCACGAGGCGGACGGGTTCCTCCTGCTGAGCATGGAGCTCGTCGACGGGGAGAGCCTCTCGGCGCGCGTCTCCGAGGGGCGCCGGCTCGACGTCGACGAGATCGTCTCGCTCGGGCGTCAGGTCGCGGGCGCGCTCGCCTACCTCCACGCCAGCGGGCTCGTCCACCGGGACGTGAAGCCGGGGAACCTCCTCCTCGACGGTCGCGGGGCGATCAAGCTCTGTGACCTCGGGCTCCTCCGCCCCGTCGACCACGGGCTCACGCTGACGGTCAGCGAGCTCGTCGTCGGCACGCCGGCCTACATGGCGCCCGAGCAGGCGGCGGGGAAGGAGCTGACCGGTGCGGCCGACGTCTACGCGCTCGGCCTCACGCTCTGGCAGGCGCTGACGGGGAGCGTCCCGCTCTCCGGGTCGACCGCCGTCGAGACGCTCACGCGGCGCCAGAAGGAGCAGCCGCCGCGGCTGCGGCCGCTTCGGCCCGACTGTCCGCGCTGGCTCGAGCGGCTCCTCCGCCGGATGCTGGCGCCGCGCCCCTCGGACCGCCCTGCG
>CAZNSS010000526.1:0-3277 GCA_964575465.1 uncultured Holophagales bacterium
CCGGGCCCGGCCCCCGCCAGTCGTTCACCCATTCGACCCTGACCGCCCCCTCGACGCCCCGGGCCTGCTCACCCCGGGCGATCCTCGTCATGACCTCGGCGAGGGTCCGGGGCTCTTCCGGGCCGCCGCTCTTCGCGAGCCGCTCTCCGATGTCCGCCAGCTTCTCGATGACGTCGCATCGAGTCTTCACGGCGGCGACGGCGCAGCGGTAGTCGCGCTCTTTCTCGGCCTTCACGCGAAGCCGCTGGGCGTCGTCCGCGGCCTCCCGAAGCATGCCCAGGAGGTCGTCTGCGCGGGTCGCTTCCCGGGCCCCGTGAGCCTTCACGAGGGCGCCGGGGAGGTGCCGCCCGGCGTGCCGCTCGAGGGCGTCCTCCGAGAGCCCGCGTTCCCGTGCTATTCCGCTCTTGGTCCCGCGATTCGCGACGAGGGCCTCGTCGATCGCGGCGCGGTCCGGGTGAGCGCAGACGGTACAGACTCGGGGCACGGCGTCACCTCGAGGGAAGAGCCCGCCCCGGCCGGGGATCGGGAACCAGCCGTCCTCCGCGACGTCGGCTCGAAAGGTAGCGGCCGACACCGATGGAGCCGGGGGCGGGCGAAGGGGACACGGTCAAGCGGGCTGGTGATCGGCGCAGAGGCGACCGTCTCCGACGAGGCCGAGGACGGGGAGCTTGCAGCGGACCCCATCGGCGTGTGCGACGCAGCGGGTGGGCTCGGCCGGGTTCTCCATCTTGTGGTCGACGCAGTACCCGCCGAAGCCGGAGACGGCCTCGTTCGGGCAGTAGACGGGCGAGAGGGTGTTCTCGGCGCGGTAGACGCATCCGGGACCAGAAGCCATCGGGACCTCCTTCACTTCGGAAGGTGCTCGGCGCAGTAGCCGAGCTCGTTGACGGGTTCGTTTCGGCAGAGGGTCGAGATGGCCCCCGGGGTCGCCGGGGGGAGATGGGCCTTGCAGACGGTGGCGGCGCGGCGGCGCACCTCGGCGTCGACGTGCGTCCGGGCGGGTTTCGAGATCCCGGCCGAGAGGACGTCGTGGTCGTCGCAGTTCGTCTCGCCGCGGCGGAGGAGGCTCACGACGAGGACCTCGAGGGCCAGATGGGGACGTCGACGTTGAGCCGCTCGCGGCCCTCGGCGTGCCCGAGCTCGTCGGAGAGGACGTTCTCGGCGAGCGGGACGCCGAAGAACTGGACCGAGCGGTCGCCGGCCAGGCGGAGCTGCCCGTGGACGCTCTCCGCTTCGCGCCGGAGTGCCTCGAGACGGCCGAGCGCCGCGGAGAACGCCCGCCCGGCGGCGATGAGGTCCTCGCGGACGCCAGGGAGGCGCTGCTCGGTCTCGGCGTAGCGGCGGCGGAGATCCTCGAGGAGCTCGGCCGACTGCTTCTCCTCGAGCTTCGCGCGGACGAGCTCGGCGGCCTTCTGGGCCGCGAGGAGATCGCGCTCGGCGTCGGCAGCCTTCTTTTCGGCGGCGTCGCGCTTCTTTCTCCAGTCGTCGACGGGGAGCCCCTCGGCGAGGTCCTCGACGAGGCGGTCCTGAGCCTCGGCTTCGGCGGCCCGGGCGTCCTCGGCGCGCTTCGCCAGGACGCCGGCCTCCGTCTCGAGGTCCGCCAGGCGGGCGGCGAGCTTCTCGGAGCCGGACCTGAAAAGGTTCCCGATCATCGGGCGTCCTCCGTGCTCAGGCTGAGGACGGCCTCGGAGAAGCCGCAGCCGATCGTTTCGGCGGTCTCCCGCGCCAGGGCGGTGAGGTCGTCGGGCCGGAGGCCGACGCCGAGGCCACGGACGGCGGAGAGAGCGAAGGCCTTTCGCTCGGTCCGATCGGCGGAGAGGGCGACGGCGTCAGAGACGGCGGCCTTCATGCGCTGCACGGGCGTCGGGTTCGCCGCGGCGAGCTCCTCGCGGACGAGCTCGCGCGCGACGCGGCGGACGGGGTCGTTCTCCTCGCGGATCGCGGACCGGACCGCGGCCCGGATGGGCGAGGCGGCCGGCGAGTGCGAGGAGGCGCCGTACCCGGCCGGCAGCGGCGCGGCGGAGAGGCGGAACGTCTGGAGCGGTGAGCCTCCAGGGGCTGAGGGGGTGGGCTTCATCGTCAGGGGTCTCCTTTCGTGGTTCAGTGGAACGTGACCGCTCGCGCGGTGTAGTCGCCGAGCTCCATGACCTCCCGGGCCAGCCGGTCCGCCTCTCCCAGGTCGAAGAGCGCGGCCCAGAGCGCCTGGACGAGGGTCCCGCCGGCTGCGGCCGGGAGTGCGATGCTCTGCGGGTTCTCCCCGCCGGTCCGGACCGCGATCTCGACGTGCTCGAGGTTCACGGGGTCGACGAGGACGACGACGCGGACGCCGTTCGCCTCGCCGTAGCACGCGGCTTCGATCCGTGGCGGCGCCGCCGGCCGGGAGCCGACAGGCGAAGGGGAAAGGGCGGACGAGGCGCCGGGCGCTTCCTGGGGCCCTCCTGGCGCGACGGCGGGGGCCTTCCTCGAGCGCCTCACTCGAGCTGCCCTCCCTTCGGTCCGCGATCGGCGCTCCCGCCGGAGCTTGAGGCGGCCGGCACCTGCCCGGTCGCGATGAAGTGCTGCGCCACGGAGAGCAGGTCCGGCATCCACTCGTCGCGCCACCGGCCGAAGTGGTAGCCCTTCTGAGTGATCTGCCGACGGGCCGCGGCGATGCGCTCGATGCCGAAGGACTTCGCCTGGTAGCGCGCGCCCGTCGTCTTCAAGCTCGAGCCGATCCGGACCCGGCTCTTCCGGTAGATGCCGGGTCCCTCCGGACCGTGGAAGAGGAAGAACGAACCCGGGTAGCGGGCCGCGATCGCTGCCTTCCCGTGAGGCCAGCCGCGAGCCTCGGTCATCCGAAGGGGAGGCGACAGCGGGATGAGGAGGAACTTCCCCTTGGGCCGGATGACTCCGCCCTGGTCGAGCTGCCGCGCGTAGCGGACCGCGGTGAAGATCCTGACGTTCGTCTGAGTCGCCTTCCACGCCCAGGAGTTCACGAGGCGGCCGGTGTCGACGATCGGCTGGCCGCCGGACCTCCACGCGCGATAGAGGGGTGACGGTTTCGCCCAGCCGAGCCGGTTCTCGCGGATCGTCGCCGGCATGTGCCGGAGAGCGACCCGCTGGCCGATCGCGGCGAGGACCTTCGCACGGCCCGGGGGGCCGACGCGCTTCGTGAGTTCCTGGAGGGCGGCCAGGGTCTGAGGTCCGCCGCGCATCTTCAGCGTGATCACCTTCGTCCTCCTCTCAGGCCACCCTCGGCGTCAGGGACCGGCTGAAGCGCCGAACCGTCGAGACGATC
>CAZNSS010000527.1:0-3276 GCA_964575465.1 uncultured Holophagales bacterium
GAGAAGCCGCTCGCGACGCGCCAGGCCTCGGGCGCCGTCCTCGACGCGCTCGTCCCGGCGATCCCGACGCTCGTCGGCGGCTCGGCCGACCTGACGCCCTCGAACAACACCCGCGCGAAGTCGGCCGTCGACGTGAAGGCGGGGGAGTTCTCGGGCTCCTACCTCCGCTTCGGCATCCGCGAGCACGGCATGGGGGCGATCCTGAACGGCCTCGCCCTCCACGGGTTCCGGCCGTTCGGCGGGACGTTCCTCGTCTTCGCCGACTACATGAAGGGAGCGATCCGGCTCGCCGCGCTCATGGAGCAGGCCCCGGTCTACGTCTTCACGCACGACTCGATCGGCCTCGGCGAGGACGGCCCGACGCACCAGCCCGTCGAGCAGCTCGCCTCGCTCCGCGCGACGCCGAACGTCCTCGTCTACCGCCCGGCCGACGCGAACGAGACGGCCGCCGGGTGGCGCCTCGCCCTCGGCAGGACGCACGGCCCGACGGCACTCGTCCTGACGCGGCAGGCGCTCCCGATCCTCCCGGCGACCGAGGCGGCCCTCCGCGGCGGCTACGTCGTCTCCGACGCGGAGGGCTTCCGCGCGATCCTGATCGGCTCCGGCTCAGAGCTCCACCTCGCCCTCGCGGCGCAGAAGCTCCTCGCCGCCGAGGGGATTCCCGCGCGCGTCGTCTCGATGCCCTCGCCCGGCCTCTTCCTCGCGCAGGACGCGGCGTGGCGCGAGAGCGTCCTGCCGCTCTCGTGCCGCGCCCGCGTCGCCGTCGAGGCGGCGGCGACCCTCTCCTGGGGCGGGATCGTCGGACTCGACGGCGCCGTCGTCGGCCTCGACCGCTTCGGCGCCTCCGCGCCCTACCAGACCGTCTACGAGAAGCTCGGCCTCACCGCCGAGGCCGTGGCGGAAGCGGTCCGCGAGCTCCTCTGAGGAACTGGGGGTCTGGTCTGCACTCTACACTCTGCTCGGGACGAGCAGAGTGTAGAGTGCAGACCAGACCCCATCCTTATCTCGTGAAGAAGGCGGTCAGCTCGGCGTTCACGCGCTCCGGCGCGTCGGCGGGAAGCCAGTGGCTGGCGTCGGGGATCCGGACGAGCCGGAGGTCGGGGACGAGGGCGTCGAGGCCGTCGAGGAGTTCGGGGCCGAGGTAGCGGTCCCGCTCGCCCCAGAGGACGAGCGTCGGGACGCCCGCCAGGAAACGGCGAAGGCCCGGGATCCGCGTGCCGCTCCGGACGGCGGCGCGGTAGTAGTTGATCGCGGCCGTCGCGGCGCCGGGGCGGAGGAACGCCTCGCGGTACGCCTCGATCTCCTCCGGCGAGAACGCGCCGGGCGTCACCGGGTCGCGGCGGAGCATCCCTTTCAGGAAGCCGGCGCGGTGTCGGGCGAGCGAGCGCTCGGGAAGGAGCGGGAGCTGGAAGAAGAAGACGTACGACGAGCGCCGGGCCTGTGCGAGCGTCGCGAGCTTCTTCCGGAAGAGGATCGGGTGCGGGGCGTTGAGAATCGCGAGCCTCTCGACGAGGCCGGGGTGGAGCGCCGGGACGCACCAGGCGATCGCTCCTCCCCAGTCGTGGCCGACGAGGAAGACCTTCTCGTAGCCGAGATGCCGGACGAGGCTCGCGACGTCGCCGGCGAGCTTCTCCATCCGGTAGCTCGCGACGCCCTTCGGCTTCTCCGAGAGGTTGTAGCCGCGGAGGTCGGGGGCTACGGCGCGAAAGCCGGCGGCGGCGAGGGCGGGGAGCTGCTTTCGCCACGCGAGCCAGAGCTCGGGGAAGCCGTGGAGGAGGAGGACGAGCGGCCCTTCGCCCGCCTCGACCCAGTGGAGGCGAAGGCCGCCGACGGCTTCCTCGCGGTGGACCCAGGGCTCCTGCGGCATACCGCGATGCTAACCAGTGAAGGGCCTCGTCCGTCCACGCCCTCGCCCGCCGATGAGAAGTGGCCCTCCGCAGAGTGTAGAGTGCAGACCAGACCCCGCTCGGGGGGGCGCCACGGTCAGGCGGTGGGGGCGACTCCCGCGCGGTCGTCGGACGGGAGCGTCTCCGTCGCGGGATTCCGCCCGGCGGGGAGGCTCTCGAGGTAGGCCTCGAAGGTCTCGTTGAAGAGGGCGCCGGGCCGCTGTCGCCGGATCCTCGCGACGGCCTCGCTCCCGGTGAGGCCCCGCTGCACGAGGATCAGGCCGGCGACGAGGGCCGACCGGTTGAACCCCATGCCGCAGTGGGAGAGGACCTTCTGGCCGCTCTCGAGGAGGCGCGCCCCGAGCGAGCAGACGGCGTCGAGCCGCGCCAGGTCGGGGAGGTCCTCGTCGAATATCGGGAAGTAGACGTAGAGGATGTGTCCCGGGAGGGTCGGCACGCCGTGGTCGACCTCGCCCTCGAGGTCGATGACGCAGGAGATGTGCTGGGCGAAGACCGGGCTCCAGTCGTCGATGGCCGGCGAGATGAAGAGCATCCCGGCGTCGTCGATCGGGTAGAGCTCCATGACGCCTTCACTCTACCCCCGGGACGGCGCCGCGGGGGTGCGGAAAGGGGCCGCCCCGGACCGCGTCAGCGGTCCGCCGACTCGTAGTGGACGAGACGCTTCGCCGGGTCGCCCGGGAAGACGAGGACGCGCCGGACGACCCTCACATCCCCCCCCTCGCCCTGGAAGAGGAAGGAGTCGCCGACGGAGAAGGCACCCGCCGGCGCGACGAGGTTTCCCCAGCGTTCGCCGACGTCGCCGTAGCGAAGGGAAGGCTCCACGGTCCGGGGAGACGTCACGGCTCCTCCCGTCACGCGGTCTGCCCGTTCGGGGGCGGAAGGTGCGCTGGGACCTGGAGCGGCGGCTCGAGGGAGGCCGTCTTCGCCGCGACGCCTTCCCTGCGGGCGGCCTGGTGGGCGCGCGCGGCGCGGACGAAGTCCTTGAAGAGCGGGTGGGCGGCGGTCGGCTTCGACTTGAACTCGGGGTGGAACTGGCAGCCGAGGAACCAGGGGTGGTCGGGGAGCTCGACCATCTCGACGAACTTCCGGTCGGGGGAGATCCCTGTGACGGCGAGTCCCGCCTCGCGGAGGACGGGCAGGTACTCCTGGTTCACCTCGTACCGGTGCCGGTGCCGCTCGTGGATGAGCGACTCCCCGTAGGCGCGCCGCGCCGCAGAGCCGTCCGCGAGCTCGCACGGGTACTTCCCGAGCCGCATCGTCCCGCCGAGCGCCTCGATGCCGATGAGGTCGCGCAGCTTGTAGATGACCTTGTGCGGCGCGTTCGAGTCGAACTCGGTGGAGTTCGCGTTCGCCAGGCCGCAGACGTTCC
>CAZNSS010000528.1:0-3276 GCA_964575465.1 uncultured Holophagales bacterium
GCCGCTTCGCTGCCTCTCACCGGAGCGGAATTGGCGGAAGCGTGTGGGAGTCGAAGGCACGCGCCGGCCGTATTCACTGGGCTTTCTCTCCCCGTTTGTGCTTGTTTTGGCCCCGTTCGTGGGCCGCGTAGCCGGCGACCGACCGGAGCGCCGCCGCCATGTCCGAGGTCGTCACGATCGCGTACCTGTCGAACGTTCGGCGAGTCCGGTGCCCTGAGATCGCCATGATGGTCCTCTCGTCGATCCCGGCTTCCCGAAGGGCCCGAATCGCGGAGCGGCGAAGGTCGTAGACCAGGGTCGAGGCAGGAAGGCCGGCGACGGCGAGAGCCCTCGCCCAGGCCGCGTACCAGCCCTTCGAGAAACCGCCACTGCGTCGCGTCGCGGGCTTCCCTCCGTTGTGGAAGATCAGCGGTGACCTCATCCGCTTCGCCTTCCGGCGGGCGATGACGGCAGCGATCTCCTCTACGAGGGGGAGAACGCGGGGGTCGCCGGTCTTCGCCCCGGCGGGCTCCAGGCACAGGACGCCGGCCTTCTCGTCGAGCGCGCTCCAGCGCAGGGAGGCGATCTCCCCAGGGCGCATCGCCGTCAGGGCGAAGAAGGCGACGAAGTCCCGGAGGTCGTTATCGGGGATCGAGTCGATGAGGTGGGCCATTTCCTCGCGCGAGAGGAATCCCGTTCGGACCCCAGCGTCGCGGGAGCCGAGGGTTCGAACGTTCGGTTCCCACGCGATCCTCCCGTCTTTCTTCGCGAGAGCACATGCGGCCCTGAGGATCTCGAGTTCTCGGTTGATCGTCGCGACGGCCCGCCCCTTCTTGCGCCGAGCCTTGATGTAGCGCGAGACGGTGTCCGATGACAGGAGAGTGAGGCGTGTCGACCCGATCTCCTCGATAACGGCCTTCGCGTGAGAGGAGGAGGCGCGAAGCGAGCGCAGGCCCCTGGTCTCGGCGTCGTCGAGGTATGCCTCGATGACGCGCTTCACAGTCATCTTCGCGGCCGCCGGCCCGGCGTACTGGCTGCGGCCGTCGCGGTGCAAGCGAACGTCTGCGAGCCGCCGCGAGAGCAGCTTCCGTGCCTCCGCCTCGGTCGCGCCGCCGGGCTCTCTGACCTGTTCATTCTTTCCCCTGACGGGGGCGTAGTAGGCGATCCACCAGCGGCGTCCGCGCTGGTAGACGCGACCGTCGCCGTAGGGCGGTGTCATGTCTTGGCCCTCCTCATGTGCTCCTGCAGTCCTCGGGCGGAGAAGCGGACGAGTCGCCCCTCGCGACGAGAGAACGGGAGACGGTCGGCCTTTCGGTAGAGGGTCGCCGGGGAGACATTCAGGATCGGTGCTGCCTCCTCAGCCGTTAGCAGCCGGTCCGGAGGCTCAGGCCGGGAGAAGACGGCGTCAGCCATCGCCTTCAGGCGCGCGAGCTCCCCGAGCAGCCGCAAGAGGCCGTCCGGCGGCTCGGAGAGGATCGCGGCCTCGAGGGAATGGATGGCGTCGTCGGTGGTCATTTCGGATCGGCCTCATGCGCCGGGCACCAGTCGACCCCGACGCGGACGCGATTCGTGTGGGCCGGGCAGAGTCCGGCATCGCAGGTGCCGCCGTCGGGCTGCGGGTAGTCGCAGAGGAGGGCGGCCGGCGTCCGCCTCCCGTCGCGAAGGCAGACAACGCAGAAGCGGCGAGGAGCGGGCTTGCCGCGGCCGCGGGAGCTGATGAATCCGGAGGTTCCGTCGCCGAAGGTGAAGCGCGTGCAGGTCATGGGCGAGGCTCCTGCGAGCTGCTCGGCCACCGCGCGAGGCGCACGTACCCGTGCCAGCCGCAGTACGGGCATATGAACGACGGCGAGACGCCGCCGTCAACGTCGACCGTGTGAGTCCCGCGGGCGAGCGTTCCGACCTTGTCGCATTCGGGACACTCCGCCATGACGTGACCGTGCTCTTCGACCCACCAATGGCTGACGATGCTTCGGAGGCCGCTCACAGCTCGGCCTCGTGCTGCACGAGCCAGATCTTCCGGCGGTACGTGATGACGAACCGGTGAGTGCCTACCGTCAACGAGTAGCAGTCGGGCCGGTCGTGCAGGTGTTCGAGGTGGACGACGTTGCCGAGGACGAACTCGTCGAGGATGAGTCCGCCGGAGGAGTCGAGCTGGTGCTCGGGGCCGTAGAGGGCGCCGGGCTTCGCGGGCGGCTCGTCGGCCGTGCAGCGGAAGGTGGGGGCCGTCACCGCTTCCTCCGGTGCTCGGCCGCCTTCGGGCAGGTCGAGAAGTGGGAGGCGAACGCGGGGGCACCGGCGTTCGCCTCTCCGTCTATCTTCGCGGCCTTCGGCGTCGGTGTGCGGTCGTCGATTCCCCACTTCCCGCGCATGGTCGGGACGGCGTCGAAGGGGGCGAGCTTCCCCGTGGGCGTTTCGGCCCAGACGACCGGCTCGCCGCAGGAGCGGCAGGATGAGATCTTCAAGCCGCGCTCCGCGAGGGGGCATCCGCAGCGGGGGGAGGCTCCGGCGGACCGGCCACGTAGCTCGCGCCGTCGCCCTGTAGATACTGCACGGTCCCGACCACGTCGGTCCAGTTGTCGTCGCTCAGGAACGCGCCCTCGTTGGGCCTCTCCGGCATGCGCACGATGAGCGTGAGCCGCGGCCGCACCTTGTAGAGCGCGGCGATCTCCTCGAGCTTTGCCGAGAGCAGGGCGTGGAGGTGCGCGCTCACGCGGCGCTCCGCTCGGCCGCGCTCGCCGCGATCTGCCGGATGACGATGTCGACCCCAGCCCGCTCCCCGTAGCGCTTCGCCAGGTGCTCGTCGACGATCAGCGCGTCGTCTCTCCAGGCGACGCCCGTGAGCGCGTCCTCGACGGCGCGCGCGAGTTTCAGGACGTCGGGCTTCACGGCCGGGAACTCGGGTGCCGACGGGAGCAGGCCGCGCTTCCCGAAGTGCCCCTTCGGCCTGACGAGCCAGAAGACGAACTCCACGACGAGCGCGCCGTCGATGAGGCCGCCGCGGCAGTGCTCCGCGGCGACCTGCGAGACGGTCGTCTTCCAGTCGCGGCTCTTCGGGTTGTCGTCCGTGACGCGGACGCCGAGCTTCTGCCCAGCTCGCCGAATCGGGAAGGCACGCTTCGACCCTGCGGTCTGCGGCGTGCCGAAGACGGTGAAGCGGATCACGTCAGTTCGCCAGCTTCTCGGCCGGCTCCTGGGCCGCGGCGGGCTCGGCGGCGATCGGCTCCTCGGCCGGGATGACGGCCGGCGCTCCCGGGTCGGGCTCCGGGGGGCTCGGGGGCAGCTCGGGGACCGGTTCGG
>CAZNSS010000529.1:0-3265 GCA_964575465.1 uncultured Holophagales bacterium
CGAGAGTCCCGACGAGGCCCGCGACGAGGCCGACCAGCGCGTACTCGAGGCCGAGCGCCGCGGCGACCCCGGCCCGCGTGACGCCGAGGACCTTCAGGAGCGCCACCTCGCGGGCGCGGCGCGCCGAGCCGGCGCTGACGGAGCCGGCGAGGATGACGAGGCCCGCGAGGACGGAGAACGCACCGAGGACGCGCACCGCCTCTCCCATCCGCGCAGCGAGCGACGCGACGCGCTCGAGCACCTCCCGCGTCCGGATCAGGAGGACGTTCGGGAACTCCCGCGCGAGGAGGTCCTGGATCCGCCCCTCGTGCTCCTTCGGGAGCCGCGCCGCCGCGAGTCGGAGCTGCGGGGCCTTCTCGAGGACGCCCGGCTCGACGACGAGGAAGAAGTTGATGCCGAACGTCCTCCAGTCGACCGTCCGGAGGCTCGTGACCTTCAGCCGGAGCGGGACGCCCTGGACGTCGAAGTCGAGGGTCGAGCCGACGCGTGCGCCGATCCGCTCGGCGAACTCCGACTCCAGGCTCACCTCGGCCGCGGCCGGGTCGGACCAGAGCGAGCCCGCGACGATCCGGTTGTCGGGGGGAAGGGTCTTCATGTAGGTCAGCCTCTGCTCGCGCGTCAGGGCCCAGCGCTGGCGGCGCGCGTCCCCCTTCGAGCGGGCCGCGAGGCTCGTCGTGTCCGTCCCGTCGATCGCCGTGAGCCGGGCCGTGATGACCGGCACCGAGTCGACGCGGGTCGCCCCCTCGGCGGAGAGGAGCGCCGCCACGCCGGCCCACTGGTCGGGCTGCACGTCGAGGAGGAAGGCGGTCGGGGCGTTCGCCGGCAGGTCGGCGGCGAGCTGCCGCGAGAAGTCCCGCTGGACGAGGGCGATGTGGAGGACGACGAGCGTGCCGAGGCCGAGGGCGAGGATCGAGCTGACCGTTCCGGCGCCGGGCCGCGCGAGAGCGGCGAGACCGTGGCGGAGCGCGAAGGGGAGCTTCTCGCGCGGGACGTGCGTGACGAGCCAGAGGAGGCCACGCGCCGAGAGGGCGAGGACGAGCGCGGAGGCGGCGAGGCCGGCCGTGAAGAGGAACGCGACGCGCGGAATCCCCGACTGGACCCAGGCGGTCGCCGCGATCCCGCCGAGGAGAAGGGCTCCGCCGAGGACGGCGAGGGCCCGCGACGGCGGAATGGGCTCGGCGTCGTGCCGGAGAACGCGGGCCGGGGGGACCCGGCGGACCGCGAGGAGGGCCGGAATGCCGAAGAGGAGGGAGACGCCGAGGCCGAGGCCGAGGCCGCGAAGGAGCGCCTCCGGCTGCCACGGGTCGAGCCCGCCCGGCGGGAGGAGGTCGGCGTAGGCGTGACCGACGGCCGCGACGAGCGCGAGGCCGGCGGCGGTCCCGAGAAGGCTCCCGAGGAGGGCGAGCCCGGCCGTCTGGGCCGCGTAGAGGAGGATCGCCTCGCGCGAGGTGACGCCGAGGCAGCGGAGGATCGCGAGGGCGTCGAGGCGGCTCG
Source organism: uncultured Holophagales bacterium (assembly GCA_964575465.1). Taxonomy (GTDB): domain Bacteria; phylum Acidobacteriota; class Thermoanaerobaculia; order UBA5066; family UBA5066; genus UBA5066. The sequence goes on from CAZNSS010000529.1 coordinate 1,495, forward strand.
CGATCCAGGCGCGAACCGTCTGCGCGACGCCGACGCCGCCGACGAGGAGCGAGGTGAGGGCGACGAGGCCGAGGAAGCGGGACGTCCGCTGGATGGCCTGCCTGAGCTCGGGCTGGCCGTCGAGCCAGCTCTCGACGCGGATGCCGGGGAGCCCCGCGAAGCGGGCCTTCAGGGCGCCGATGGTCCGGGTCGCCGTGGCGACGTCCGTCCCCTCGGGGAAGTTCAGGAGGACACGGCGCGTGACGCGACTGCCGAACCCGGCGAGGGTCGTCCGGGAGAGTCCCTCTCGTGAGACGAAGACGCGCGGTCCGATCCGGAAGGAGCCGGCGAGGCGGTCGGCCTCCGCGGCGACGGTCCCGGCCACGCGGAAACGCTGGCCGCCGAGGGAGACCTCTCCCCCGACCGCGACGCCGAGGCGGCGGAGGAGGTCGGGGTGGGCGACGACCGTGTCGCGCTCGAGGAGCTGGGAGAGGGGCCGGGGCGGCTCGAGGCGGAGCTCGCCGACCAGGGGATAGGGGGTCTCGACGGCCTTCAGCTCGACGAGGAGGCTGCGTGGCGCGGTGCCCTGGGCGACCGCGGCGGTCCCCGGCTCGTAGACGACGGTCACGAGGTCCTCGGTCCGGGTCCGCGTGCCGGGGATCGCGTCCAGCGCCCGCGTCACGGCCGGCGGGAACGGCTGGAGCGACTCGACGGAGAGGTCGGCTCCGAGGAGGGGGCGCGCCTGGCTCCGGATCGTCTCCTCGAGGGCGCCGGAGAGCCCCGCGACGGCGACGACGGCCGCGACGCCGGTGCCGAGACAGGCGCCGAAGAAGAGGAGCCGGCCGCGTGACCCCCGGCTCTCCCTCGCGAGCTGGCGGGCGAAGAGCCCGGCCTTCACGACGACGTCTCGTCCCGCTCGACCTTCCCGTCGCGGAGGTGGATCCGACGGTCGGCCAGGGCGGCGACGGCGGGGTCGTGCGTCACGAGGACGAGGGTGGTGCCGCTCTCGCTCCGGAGGTGGACGAGGACGTCGAGGATCGAGGCGCCGGTCGCGCTGTCGAGGTTCCCCGTCGGCTCGTCGGCGAGCAGGAGGGGCGGGCGCGGGCCGAAGGCCCGGGCGAGCGCCACGCGCTGCTGCTCGCCCCCGGAGAGCTGGGAGGGGTAGTGGTGACCGCGTTCGCCGAGCCCCACCGTCGCGAGGAGGTGTTCCGTGCGCGCTCCGGCGTCGGGGTGCTCCGCGAGCTCGAGCGGGAGCAGGACGTTCTCGCGGGCCGTCATGTTCGAGAGGAGCTGGTACGACTGGAAGACGAAGCCGACGTTTCTCCTGCGGAGGAGGGCGAGGTCGTCTTCCTGCATCGAGTGGACGGCATGGCCGCCGAGGAGGACCTCACCGCGTGTCGGCCGGTCGAGGCCGGCCATCAACCCGAGGAGAGTCGACTTGCCGCTTCCCGAGGGGCCGAGGATGGCGACGAACTCGCCGGCGCCGATCGCGAGGTCGACGTCGTCGAGGATCCGGAGGATCCGGTCGCCCGAGGGAAGCTCCTTCGTGACGCCACGCAGCTCGAGGAGAGGGTTCATCGTGGCGGAGTCTCGCATCCCGTAATATCCGCCGCCGTGCGGCGATCGGTTTTCCTCGCCCTGGCCCTGGGCGCCTCGCTCCTCGCCGGTTGCGGGAGAGACCGGAACGCCGACGGCCCGGCCACGAGGGACCTCGTCCCGCTGGACCCCGGCGGGGCGACGGGAGCAGGAGCGGCCCCGGCGCCGCCGGGCGCCTCCGCGGCCGTCCCGGCGG
>CAZNSS010000530.1:0-3264 GCA_964575465.1 uncultured Holophagales bacterium
AAGGCCGCCGCTCGCGCCGGCCGTGGACGCCGGCTTCGGTGCGCGGTCGCGGAGGTCGACCGTCTTCACGTCGCGGAAGACCGTCAGGTCGGGCTGCGTGACGACCCACACTTCTCCCCGCCACCCGGGAGCGTCGGGGAAGGCGAGGAGCGGGCCGAAGCCGAACGCGGAGGCGGCCGCCAGGTGGATTCCGATCGAGGCGATGAGCGCGGGCCGGGGCCGGTCGGGGGGCATGGCGAGCTGGAGCATCGTCGTCCTCCTCCGTCGTTTTCCCCTGAGACCACTCGCGGGAGCCGGAAGTTCCCGGCGGGCCGACGGGAGGGGGTCGGAGGACCTGGCGTCTCCCGACTTATGCTGCCCGGATGCACCTGCGCACGATCGTCCTCGCGGCGAGCGTCGTCCTCGCGGCGAAGTCTCCGGCCGCCAACCCCGCCGATCCGTTTCTCTCTCCCGCCCTGACCGGCCGTTCGGCCCCCGCCACGAACCTCGCGTTCACGGCGGGTGCGGGCCGGTACGCGTTCACGTCTGCCATCGCCTGGGAGGTCGCGGACGGGGCGGGGAGGCCGCTCGGCCTCTGGATCAGGGGCGAGGGGCGGCTCGAGTGGACCACGGAAGATGCCGGCGCGATGAAGGTCTACCGGGAGAACGCCGGGAGGGTCGGCGGCCTCGAAGCGAAGAAGGACGGACCGATCGTCGGAAAGGTCGAGGAGGCCCTCGTTCTCTTCTCCGTGGCCGCACGGCCGGCGGGTCTGCCGGATTTCCAGGAGGGTGCCTCAGGGGCCCTGGCTTCCGGCGATCTGAGGTCCTTCCTCGATCGCTGGAAGGCCGACGTCCTGCCGACGCCGGCAGCCGGCCTCTCCGCCGCCGCCGCAGACGGCCGGAAGTACTTCCTCGCCCTTCTCGTCGCCGGAAAGGACGTGCGGCACGAGGTGGACGAGACGCGGGAGGACGTCGACACCCTCACGGTCGTCGAGCGGCCCGCAGGGCTTCCGGCGACGGCGGACGCCATTCGGGTCGGCCGGACGGTCGCCCGGCATCCGCTCGGACGGAGCCGGCGGGCAGCCCCCGGGGCGGACTGGATCCTGGCGGACCTCGCGGTCGACATCCGCGAGACGGAGGGGTCCCGCGGCGCTCTCGCCGTCGAGGAGACGATCGTCCCGCAGCGGGCCCTGTCGGCCCTCTCGTTCGACCTGGACGGCCTGAGCCTCTCGCCGCGTCTCCTCTCGCGCCGGGAGACGGCGCTGCAGGAGGTCTCTCTCGGCGACGGAACGCGCCTTCCGGCCTACTACGGTGGCGGGACGCTCGTCGTCTTCCTCCCGAAACAGGCCGCAGCAGGCGCTCCGCTGACCCTGAGGTTCCGTTACGACGCGCCCTATTTCGAGCGTTACGGCGACAACTACTGGGAGCTGCCGCTCGCGGGCGCGTGGTACCCGCAGCCTCCCGCAGTGATGGTGCAGGCGCGGCACGGGATGAAGGCCGTGGTCCGGGCGAAGAAGCCTCTCGTGCCGATCGCCCCCGGGAAGACCCTCCGGCGCTTCGAAGAAGGCGACTGGAATGTCGTGGAGGCCGTCGTCGAGACGAAGGAGCCGTTCCAGGCGATCCTGGCCGGGAAGTACACCTTTCACGAGGAGACGCGTGGGGGGGTGACGGCCCGCGTCGCCAGCTACGGGGTCTCGAAGCCCAAGTCGGCGGCGAGGCTCCTGTCGCTCTTCCACGCCCTTCGGGAGTTCTACGAGCCCTACTTCGGGCCGTTCCCGTGGGCGGAGTACACGATCGTCGAGGTGAACGACTACGGCTTCGGTCAGGCTCCTCCTGGCCTCATGCGCATCACGCACGAGGCCTTCGAGGCGAACCAGGTCGGGGGAGACGAGTGGGCGCAGATCTTCTCCGGAGGGGTGAACGAGCGAATCGCGCACGAGATGGCGCACGCGTTCTGGGGCGGCGTCGTCTGGAACGCGCAGGACGCCGACGTCTGGCTCGTCGAGGCGTTCGCCGAGGTGGCCGCGGGACGCGCCATCGAGACGCTTCGCGACGCGCGCGAGTACGAGCGGCTCGAGCGGAACTGGAGGGCAAACGCCAGGGAGTCGGCCTCCCGCGCCTCGATGCCCTACGCGCGGGAGCTCGTCGCCCGGGCGTCGCCAGGGGCTGCAGACCTGCTCCAGCTCGACGCGATCCGCCTGACCTACTCGAAGGGGCCGACGCTTCTCGTCGCTCTGCGCAAGGAGCTCGGGGACGACCTCTTCTTCACGGCGATGAAGTCGTTCCTGAAGACGTTCGCCTCGCGTCGACCGGCCGTCGTCACGAGCGACTTCGTCGGCCTCCTCGAATACATGACGAAGAAGGACTGGAAGCCCTGGTTCGAACGATACTTCTACGGAACGGAGGTCCCCTGAGCCAGCGGATCCTCACCCGGTCGTTCGTCCTCCTCGTCGCGGCGACGGCGGTCCTCTTCTTCGGCTTCTACTTCCTCATCCCGGTCCTGCCGCCCTACGCGGCGGCACGCGGGGCGTCCAAGAGCGAGGTCGGGATCGTCATCGGGCTCGCGTCGATCGCCGCGGTCGCCACGAGAGTCCTCTCGGCGCGCGCCCTCGACCGCAGAGGGCGGCGGCCGTTTGCGCTCGGGGGGCTCGCCCTCTTCGCGGCCGCCACGGCCCTCCTTCCCCTCGCCGCCTCGCTCCCGGCGCTGCTCGCCCTGCGCGCCGTGCAGGGAATCGGGTGGGGCTTCGCGACGACGGCGATCTCGTCGCTCGTGGCCGACCTCGCGCCGGCCGCGCGTCGCGGGGAGGCCATCGGGATCTGGGGCCTCGCCCCGACCGTCGCGATGGCGCTCGGGCCGGCCGCGGGAGGGGGGCTCACCCACCTGGGGGGACCGACGGCGGCGTTCCTCGGGACGAGCGTCCTCTTCGTCGCGGCCCTGGGCCTGATGCTCCCCGTGAGGGAGCCGGCGCACGCCGCCGGGCCTCCGCGAAAGGGCGTCTTCCCGCGGGGCGCGGCGCTGCCGTGCGCGGTCCTCTTCCTCTCCTCGCTCTCGTACGGGGCGATCATCGCGTTCGTCCCGGTCGAGCTCGGCTCGGGGCCGGGCCGCACCGGGGCGTACTTCGGCGTCTACGCGCTCTCGATCCTCCTCGTCCGGCCCTTTGCCGGACGGCTCTCGGACCGGCACGGCCGCCGGGCGGTCGTCGTCCCGGGGCTTCTCGTCGGGGCGGTGGGGGTCGCGCTGACGGGCCTGGCCCGGGGGCCGCTCTCGCTCGGGGCGGCCGCGGC
>CAZNSS010000531.1:0-3246 GCA_964575465.1 uncultured Holophagales bacterium
GGGCCGGAGAGACCCGGGCCGAAGGGCGGGGGGCCGAGGCCTCCGGCGCGCCCGGAACCGCCGAAGCCCGAGGTCGACCGCCGCTGGGCGGGCCTCGCGGGGCTGAAGAAGTGAGAAGGGGCCTGTGCTAGAACTCCCTGCCATGAAGACGCTGACCTGCGTGCTCCTCCTCCTGCCGTTCCTCGCGGCCGTCACGGCCTCCGCCCAGTCCGCGAACCCGTCCGTCGTCGTGAAGACGTCGATGGGGAGCTTCACGATCGAGCTCTTCCAGGACAAGGCGCCGGAGACGGTGAAGAACTTCCTCCTGTACGTCGACGAGGGCTTCTACGGCGGGACGATCTTCCACCGCGTCATCGACGGCTTCATGGTCCAGGGGGGTGGCCTGGACGCGAACATGACGAAGAAGCAGACGCGCAAGCCGATCGTCAACGAGGCCGGCAACAAGCTGAAGAACACGGTCGGGACGGTCGCGATGGCCCGGACGGGCGAGCCGAACAGCGCCACGGCTCAGTTCTTCGTCAACGTGAAGGACAACGCCTTCCTCGACTACCGCGACAGCTCCGCCGACGGGATCGGCTACTGCGTCTTCGGGAAGGTCACGTCGGGGATGGATGTCGTCGAGAAGATCAAGGCCGTCCCGACGGGCGTGAAGGGCGGGATGCGCGACGTCCCGGTGACCCCGGTCGTCATCGAGTCGGTCACCCGGGTCAAGGTCGCCCCGGTCTCCTAGGCCGTCTCCGGTCGCGCGCGCGGGGCTTCCCGTCCTGCTAACGTCCTCCACGCCGGTTCCCGGCGTGGAGGACTCATGGACGGTCGTCTCGTTCGCGCTGCGCTCGCCGCCCTCCTTCTCACCTCGTCCGCCGCCCTCGCGGCGGTCGACGCCGCCCGGCTCGAGGGGCTGAAGGCCCGGAGCATCGGGCCGGCGGGGATGAGCGGCCGGATCGCGGCCATCGACGCCTTCGCCGCCGACCCGCGGATCGTCTTCGCCGGTGCGGCCTCGGGCGGCGTCTGGAAGTCGACGAATGGCGGGCTGACGTTCGAGCCGGTCTTCGACGAGCAGCCGGTTCACTCGATCGGCGCCGTCGCCATCGACCCGCGGACTCCCGACGTCGTCTGGGTCGGGACGGGCGAAGGGAATCTCCGCAACAGCGTCTCCCACGGCGACGGCGTCTACCTGACGCGCGACGGCGGGAAGACGTGGAAGAACGTAGGACTCGCGAGGAGCGAGCGGATTCACCGGATCCTCCTCCACCCGCGCGACCCGGGAACGGCCTGGGCCTGCGCCGTCGGCCCCGCCTGGAGCGACGGGGACGAGCGCGGCGTCTTCCGGACGACGGACGGCGGGAGGAGCTGGAAGAAGGTCCTCCACGTCGACGCGAAGACGGGCTGCGCCGACCTCGCCCTCGACCCGGGCAACCCCGACCACCTCCTCGCGGCGATGTGGGACTTCCGCCGCGCGCCTTACACGTTCCGCTCCGGCGGCCCCGGCTCGGGGCTGCACGTGACGTGGGACGGCGGCGAGACGTGGACGAAGCTCGGCGAGAAGGAAGGGCTCCCGAAGGGGAACCTCGGGCGGATCGGCCTCGCCTTCTGCGAGGGGTCCCCGGAGTTCGTCTACGCGGTCGTCGAGGCGGAGAAGAACGTCCTCCTCCGGTCGGAGAACGGCGGGCGGCGCTTCGAGGTCGCGAGCGACGCGCCGTCGGTCAACCCCCGCCCCTTCTACTACGCCGACATCCGCGTCGACCCCGCGCAGCCGAACCGCGTCTACTCGCTCGCGACGCAGCTGCGCGTCTCGACGGACGGCGGGAAGACCTTCGAGAACCTCCGCGGGACGGGCCGGCAGACCGTCCACGTCGACCACCACGCGCTCTGGATCGACCCCCGCGAGCCGCGGCGGATGTACCTCGGCAACGACGGCGGGATGTACGAGAGCCGCGACCGGGGCGAGAGCTTCCGCTTCGTCGGGACGCTCCCGCTCGCCCAGTACTACCACGTCGCCGTCGACGGCGAGACGCCGTACAACGTCTACGGCGGGCTCCAGGACAACAACTCGTGGCGCGGGCCGTCGTCGGTCTGGCAGCGCGGCGGGATCCGGATGCACCACTGGAAGGCGGTCGGCGGCGGCGACGGCTTCGAGACGCTCCCCGACCCTCAGGAGCCGGGGAAGGGGTACTCCCTCTCGCAGGGGGGGAACCTGATGCGCTGGAACCTCGCGACGGGCGAGCGCCGGAGCGCGAAGCCCCAGGCCCCGGCCGGGACGCAGCTCCGCTTCAACTGGAACGCGGCGCTCGCGATCGACCCGTTCGAGCCCGGTACGGTGTACCTCGGGAGCCAGTTCGTCCACCGCTCCAAGGACCGGGGCGAGACGTGGGAGACGGTGAGCCCCGACCTGACGACGAACAGCTCCGAGTGGCAGAAGCAGGAGGCGAGCGGCGGCCTGACGCTCGACGTGACGGCGGCCGAGAACTACACGACGCTCGTCACGATCGCCCCGAGCCCCGTCGCGAAGGGGACGATCTGGGCCGGGTCGGACGACGGGCGGATCCACGTGACGCGCGACGGCGGCGCGAGCTGGACGTCGGTCGAGAAGTCGCTCGGGGCCGGGGCACCGAAGAACGCGCACGTCATCGCGATCGAGCCCTCGCGCCACGAAGCGGCGACGGCGTTCGCCGTCCTCGACAACCACCGCTGGGGCGACTTCGCGCCGTACGTCTTCCGTACCGACGACCTCGGGAAGACGTGGCGGAGCCTCGTGACGCCGACGGTGAAGGGGTACGCCCTCGCGATCGTGCAGGACCCCGTGAAGAAGGAGCTCCTCTTCCTCGGGACGGAGACGGGGCTCTACGCCTCGCTCGACGGCGGGAAGGCGTGGCTCCACCTCAGGAAGACCATCCCCACGGCCTCCGTGATGGACCTCGTCATCCACCCGAAGGAGGGGGACCTCGTCATCGCGACGCACGGGCGCGCCCTCTGGGTGCTCGACGACCTGACGCCCTTCCGCGAGATGACCGAGGAGGCGCTCGGAAAGCCGCTCCAGCTCTTCTCGCCCCCTCCCGCCCGGCAGTACTGGCAGGCGCCGCAGGACGGGACAGGGGGCTCGGGTGCGGCCGATTTCGCCGGGACGTCCCGGCCGTACGGCGCGCTCCTGACGTACTCGCTGAACGTCCCGGGACTCCCGGCGGCGGGCGAGGAGGAGCCGCCGGCGCGCCGCAGGCGCGGAGGCCGCGACGGCGAGGAGGGGCCCGA
>CAZNSS010000532.1:0-3246 GCA_964575465.1 uncultured Holophagales bacterium
GCAGCGTGCCGGGGAAATCCCGGTCGGGGCAACCCGAAGGAAAGTGGCACAGAGAACATACCGCCCCGGTTTCCGCAAGGGGCCGGAGTAAGGGTGAAAAGGTGCGGTAAGAGCGCACCGCGAACCCCGGCAACGGGGTCGGCAGGCCAAACCCCACGCGGAGCAAAGCCGAATAGGGGAACGGAAGGGGTGCCCGCCCCCGCGCCGCGAGGCGACGTTTCCGGGTTGGCTGCTCGAGCCCCGTCGAGAGGCGAGGGCCCAGAGGAATGATCGTCGGCCGGAAGGCGCGAGCCGACCGGTCACAGAATCCGGCTTACAGTCCGGCCCGAGTCATTTTTCGAGAGGACACGCGGGGAGGGGCCCGGGGGGCGCCCGAACGGCACCCCCCCCGTAACGCCGGGCTTGTCGCAAAATCACGCCGTGACCGATCTGATCGACGGGAACAACCTGCTCGGGCAGAGGGGCATCACGCGCGAGACCCTCGTGCGCGAGCTGGCGGACCTGGCGCGTGCGAAAGGGAAGAAGCTCACGGTCGTCTTCGACGGCCCCCCCGAGCATGGACGCCCGAAGGTCCAGCAGCTCGGGAACGTGACGGTCGTCCATGCCGCGCCCCTCAGCGCCGACGAGGAGATCGTCCGGAGGCTGCGCGAGGCGCGCGACCCGCGCGGCGTGACGGTGGTGACGGACGACCGGGTCCTCGGTGAATCGGTCGATGCGGCGGGGGGGCGGACGCAGCAGGTCGCGTCGTTCCGCCAGACCGGCTCTCAGCGCCTGAAGAAGAAGGCGGCGGAAGGGGAGGACAAGCGGGATCCCGGGGGGAGCGCGTCCGACTGGGCGCGCTGGTTCGGCGACCCGAGGAACCGGATCGGGTGACCGGACCTCTTCGCCGTCCGAGGCGGCTCGTCCCGGGCGGCACCGTCGGCGTCGCGGCCCTGTCGGGCCCGGTCCGCGAGGAGGATCTCTCGGCCGGCGTCTCCGCCCTCGAAGCCTTCGGCTACCGGGTCCGCGTCGCTTCGAACGTCCTCTCGCGCGACACGCTTCTCGGACTCGCGGGCGACGACGAGGAACGCCTGCGGGCCTATCTCGCCCTCGTCGAGGATCCGGGCGTCGACGCGATCCTCTTCGCGCGGGGCGGGTACGGCCTCACCCGGCTCCTCGGCCGGCTTCCCGAAACGCTCCTGGGAAGGACGGCGAAGCTCCACTGCGGCTTCTCGGACCTCACGGCCCTCTCGGCCTTCCTCCGGGAGCGCTGCGGTCTCGTCTCCGTCCACGGGCCGATGGTCGCCGCAGACCTGGCGTCCCCCCTCGACGCGCTCACGGCAGCCTGGTTCCCGGCCCTCCTCGAGGGGCGCGCACCGCGGACGCTCGAGGTCCCTTCGGCCGAGGTCCTCGTCGGCGGACGCGCCGAGGGACCGCTCGTGGGAGGATGTCTCTCCCTTCTCGCCTCCCTCGTCGGGAGCCCCTGGGAGTTCGACTACGACGGCGCGATCCTCTTTCTGGAGGACGTCGGCGAAGAGGCGTACCGGATCGACCGGATGCTCGGCACCCTCGCTTCGGCGGGGCGTCTCGGACGATTGGCCGGTATCATCACAGGCTCGATGACTCGAGTGACGTTCGGAGGCGTCGAGGACCCGGAGAGGCTCCGCCGGCTCCTCCTCGAAAGGTTCGCGCCGCTGGGCATTCCGGTCGCGTCGAGTCTCCCGTTCGGCCACGCCGGCCCGAACGTCCCTCTCCCCGTGGGGGCGAGAGCCTCCTGGGACGGCGCGACCCGAACACTCTCGTTCGAGGAGGAATTCCTCTCGTGAAAGTCGTACTGAAGTCGGGCGGAGGGTCGGGGGGCTTCGAGGACTACATCGTGAAGCTCCCGGCCGGAGCGACGGTCTTCTCCGAGGGGGACCTCGGCACCGAGATGTTCGTCATCCAGTCGGGATCGGTCGAGATCGCCAAGCGGGTGAAGGACGGACACAGGTCGGTCGCCGTCCTCGAGAGGGGCGACTTCTTCGGCGAGATGTCGATCCTCGAGGACGTGCCCCGGACGGCCGACGCGATCGCGAAGACCGACGTCGAGCTCGTGAAGATCAACCAGGCGACGTTCGACGAGATGCTCCGACACAACGGCGAGATCGCGGTCCGGATGCTCCGCAAGCTCTCGCGTCGCCTGCGCGAGACAACGGCCCTTCTCGAGCAGTCGACCGGGACTGCGCCGGCCCTCGACGAGTCGTCCGACTTCTTCGAGCGCCCGGGCGCCCGGGACGAGATCTACCGCTTCGTCGCCGACGGCGGCGTCGAGGAGTTCTACCTGAACCGCGAGGCGGAGACGCTCGTGGGGCGGATCGACCCCGTGACCGGGATCCGCCCCGACGTGGACCTCACGAACCTCGACGGCCCGCGCTCGGTCTCGCGGCGGCACGCGAAGATCGTCAGGGCGGAGGGGGAGTTCCAGGTCGTCGAGGAGATCGGGACGATGAACGGGACGTTCGTCAACGGGAAGCGGATCGCGACCGGCTCGCCGGTGTCGCTGAAGGACGGCGACCGCCTCCGCTTCGGCCTCGTCGACCTGACCTTCCGCGTGACCCGGGGCTAGCCCGTGCCGCGCGTGGCGCGCGAACGGGAACCGCTCACTCCGTCGTCGCCGCTCGCCGGCCTGCCGGGCATCGGGCCGGCGAGGGGCGCGGCGCTCGCCGACGCCGGTCTCGTCTCGGTTCTCGACCTCCTCCTCGAGCTCCCGCTCCGCCACGAGGACCGGGCCCGCTTCGGGCGCGTCGCGGACCTCGTCCCGGGCGGCCCGGCGCTCACGCTCTCCGGGAGCGTCGCCTCCGCGCGCCTCGTGAGGACGCGCCGGCGCGGCTTCTCGATCTTCGAGGCGACGCTCGAGGACGAGTCGGGGGGCGTCGGTCTCGTCTTCTACAACCAGCCGTGGCTCGCCCGCTGGATGACGCCGGGCGTGAAGGTCTTCGTTCACGGGCGGGCGGTCCTGAGGAAGCGCGTCGTCGTCGAGTCGCCGCACGTCGAGGCGGAGCCGGAGGACGCGGCCGACGCCGCGCTCTCCGTCGGCCGCGTCGTCCCGATCTACCGGTCCCTCCCGGGACTCGCGCCGAGGCTGCGCCGGCGGCTCGTGGCCCGCGCGCTCGAGGAAGCCGCGCCGCGGCTCCCGGAGCGTCTCCCGGCAGAGCTGGTCCGGGAGATGGGGCTGCCGTCGCTCGCGGGGGCGCGTGTCTCGAGCACGCTTTCGGTCTTTTGGGGCGC
>CAZNSS010000533.1:0-3237 GCA_964575465.1 uncultured Holophagales bacterium
CGGCGCGGCGCGAGTCGTGCGTGATCCCCCGGATCTCCGGGTCGCCCGCCGGGCCGACCCGCGCGTGCGGCAGCCCCTCCGCGAGGACCGAGAGCCTCACGGCTCGCGTCCTTCCGCGAGGGCGGCCGACGGGCCGAGGAGCGCGGCGTCGTTCTCGGGCGGCGCGAAGGAGAGCGTCAGCCGGACCGCGCTCCCGCGCGCGAGCGGCGTCCCGGGCGGGGGCTCCTGCGACACGACGAATCCGTGCCCCGCGAGCTTCGCGGTGAAGCCGCGCTGCGAGAGCTCCTGCACGGCCTCCCGCGCGGGGCGGCCGGCGACGTCGGGGACGAGCCGCTCGCCCGCGGCGAGCCGGTCGAGGTCCGCCGGCACGGCCGCGGGGCGGTTCGACGCCGGCACGAGGCCGGACGGCAGCTCGCCGCTCGCGGGCCCCGCGCCGCGGGAGAGGTCGGCCGTCAGGATGGACGGCGTCACGCGGTCCTCGGCCGGGGTCCCCGGCTCGCCGACGACCCGCATCACCTCCGCCGCGATCGCCGCGAAGGCGGGCGCGGCGACGTCGCCCCCGTAGGTCTTGCCGTGCGGCTCGTCGACGAGGACGCCGATGACCGCGCGCGGGCGGTCGGCCGGCAGGAAGCCGTAGAAGGACGAGACGTAGCGGTTCGGCGAATAGCCGGCGCCGGGGACGGCCTTCTGCGCCGTTCCCGTCTTCCCCGCCACCACGAAGCCCGGAACGGACGCCTTCTTCCCCGTCCCCGCCACGACGACCTTCACGAGGAGCTGGCGCATCGCCGCTGCGGTCCGCTCGGAGACGACCCTCGGCCCGGGCCGGGGATCCCGCCGCTCCGGGCGCGAGCCCGGGCGGGAGATCTCCGCGACGAGGTGGGGCGACGGGAGGATGCCGCCGTTCGCGATGACGGCGAAGGCACGCGCGAGCTGGAGCGCGTTCACGCCGATTTCCTGGCCGAAGGACATCGTCGGGAGCGAGAGGGCGCTCCACGACGCCGGGTCGCGCAGGAGGCCGCCGTTCTCGCCCTCCAGGTCGACGCCGGTCTTCTGTCCGAAGCCGAAGGCGCGCACCGCACGGTGGAAGTTCGCCTTCCCGAGGCCGAGGCCGATGTGCGCGGCGCCGACGTTCGAGGAGTGGGCCAGGACGTCGACGAGAGGGAGGGCTCCCCAGGCGGCCCGGCCGTGCTCGTGGATCGTCGTCCGGCCGATCGTCAGCGAGCCGCCCCCGCAGTCGATGACGTCGTCCGGACCGATCGTCCCCGCGTCGATCGCGGCGGCCGCCGTGATCACCTTGAACGTGGAGCCCGGCTCGTAGGCGTCGGAGATCGGGCGGCATCGGCGCTCCTCCACGGTCGACTCCGCCCAGCGGTTCGGGTCGAACGTCGGCGCGGAGGCCATCGCGAGGATCTCGCCCGTGCGGGGGTCCAGGACGACGGCGGAGGCCGAGCGGGCGTTCAGCTCCTCGAGGATCCGCGCGAGCTCCCGCTCGGCCACGTGCTGGATCCCCGCGTGGATCGTCAGGCGGAGGGAGGCTCCCTCGACCTCCTCGCTCGCGCCTCGGGCGCCGCCCGGCGAGCCCTGCCGGATGGCGTAGGAACGCTGCGCGGCGTCCCGGAGGACGGTGACGCGCGCGGGCCGGCCGCGCACCTCGGCGTCCCACTTGTACTCGAGGCCGGAGAGGCCCTGGCTGTCGGTCCCGACGTAGCCGACGACCGCCGCGGCGAGCGACCCCTCCGGGTAGCGCCGGGCCGACTCCTTCAGGAGGCGCACGCCCGGCAGGGAGCTCCTCTTGACGGCGAGCGCCGTCTCCGCGTCCACGCGGCGCGCCACCCAGACGAAGTCGCGTTCGCGGTCGGAGAGCTTCCGCTTCAGCTCGGCCACGGGCTGTCCCACGATCGGCGCGAGGGCCTTCGCGACCGCACCGGGCTCGTCGATGTCGGACGGGATGGCGAAGACCGACTCGACCGTCGTCGTCACCGCGAGGGAGCGGCCTTCGCGATCGACGATCGCGCCGCGCCTCGGCGCCAGCTCGACCGTCCGCTCCTGCTGCCGCTTCGCCCGCCTCACGAACTCGTCGTGCCTCACGACCTGCAGCTCGACGAGCCGGGCGAGGAGGCCGAGGATCCAGAACCCCGCGACCCCGACGAGGACGTACGCGCGGCGGGCGGCCGCCCGGTCGGGCGTGCCGCTCAGAACCCCTCCTCCGTCCGGTCGGGAGCCGGAGGCCCCTGCGCCTCGGGGCCGGCGGCCTTCGCCGGGACGGCGGAGGCCGGGACGGGCGCGAGGGCGCCGTCCCTCACGAAGACGACCTGGTCGCGGCCCGGTGTCACGAGACCGAGGCGCTCCCGGGCGACCCCCTCCACGCGCGCCAGGGCGGAGACGCGGGCGCGCTCCATCTCGAGCTGCCTCTGCCTCTCCACGAGCGTGTCCTTCTGCTTCTGGAGGCGTTCGATCTGGTACCCGAGCCGGAAGGTCTCGAGGTTCGTCCAGATCGCGGCGAAGAGGACCGCCATCGGCGCGAGGAGGGAGAGGAGGAGGGCGAGGAGCTCCCGGGTCCGCCGTCGGTCAGGCTCGCGGACGAGGTAGACGTTCTCGACGGGGCGCCGGACGGTGTACACGGCCCCTCAGCCGGACCTCGGTGGCCCGGGGGCGATGCGTTCCGCGACGCGCAGCTTCGCCGAGCGCGCGCGCCGGTTCTCGAAGACCTCTTCGGGCGACGGACGCACCGGCTTCCTCGTGACGAGGGCGAGGACCCGCCGGCGCGAGCAGACGCAGACCGGGAACGAGGGCGGGCAGCTGCAGCCGGCCGACCGGTCGCGGAAGACGTCCTTGACGATCCGGTCCTCGAGCGAGTGGTACGAGAGGACGGCGAGGCGGGAGCCGAGCGAGAGGCGCGAAATGGCGTCGTCGAGGAAGCGCTCGAGCTCGACGAGCTCGCGGTTCGTCGCGATGCGGAGCGCCTGGAAGACGCGCGTGGCGGGGTCCCTCCCCTCCTCGCGCCGGGAGCCGACGGCCTTCGTCACGAGGCGGCGGAGCTCGCCCGTCGTCCGGATCGGGGCTTCCTTCCTCGCCTCGGCGAGCGTCCGGGCCACGGCCTTCGCGCGCGGCTCCTCGCCGTACTCGCGGAAGACGCGGGCGAGCTCCTCCGGGGGGAGCTCGGCGACGAGGTCGGCCGCGGTGGGGCCCGAGCGGCCCATGCGCATGTCGAGAGGTCCGTCCTTCATGAATGAGAAG
>CAZNSS010000534.1:0-3236 GCA_964575465.1 uncultured Holophagales bacterium
CTCCTCGCGGCCGCGGACAGCGCGCTCGGCGGTAAGACGGCGGTGAACCTCGCTGCGGGGAAGAACCCCGCCGGGACGTTCCACCACCCCCGCATCGTCTGCGTCGACACGCGGCTCCTTGCGACCCTCTCGGAGCGTGACCACCGTTCCGGGCTCGCCGAGGTCGTCAAGAGCGCCCTGCTCTCGGCGTCCTTCTGGAAGCGCCTGCCGGCGCTCGCCGCCCCTCTCGCGTCCCGGGACCCGTCCGCCCTCTCGGAGGCGATCGAGCGTTCGCTCCGCCTGAAGGCGGGCATCGTCTCGAGCGATCCCGACGAGGCCCTGGGCCTTCGGCACGCTCTGAACCTCGGCCACACGGTGGCCCACGCCCTCGAGGGGGCCTCGGGCTACCGGCTGCGGCACGGGGAGGCGGTGGCCTGGGGACTCCTCGCCGCCCTGCGCCTCTCGGCCGCCCGGGGGCTGCTCCCGGAGCGCTCGGCGGAGCGGGCGGGGCGGCTCGTGGAGGAGCTCCTCGTCCCCCCGATCCTCTCCCCGCGGGTGTGCCGGACCTGGCCGTCGCACCTCGGCGCCGACAAGAAGCGCGACCGCCTGGGGCTCCGCGAGGTCCTCCTCGGGGGCCCCGGAGCTCCGCGCCTCGAGCGGGTGACGGCGGAAGAGCTCGCCGGGAGCCTTCCGGAAGAGGCCGGCGGCTAGAATCCACGGGTGGCCCCCATGCCTCGTCGGCCCAGGCTGCGGATCGTCACCGCCCTCATGGCGACGCTCGTCGTCGTGTCGATCGTGCCGCTCGCCCTCTCGGCGATCCGGCTCGTCTCGATCAACAGGGAAGCGCTCGAGACCGCGGAGAAGCAGTACCTGACGAGGAGCGCCGTCACGCTCTCCGACGGGATCGAGAGCTACCTGCGCCGGATGCTCGTCCAGGTGACGAAGATCGGCGACGGCCTCGAGCTGGCCCATGCCGTGGCGCCGGACACGGACCCCTTCGCGTTCGTCGGGAGGACCGCGCTCATCGCGCGCTACCGGGACGCCGAGCCGAGCTTCCTGGTCCTGCGCGCCCTCGACCCCGACCGTCTCGGCGGGGTCATCCAGCCCGCGCAGATCGACGCCGCGCTCGAGGAGGAGCTGAACCGCGCGTTCGACGCCGCGCTGCGCGGGTCGACGTACGTCGGCGACGCCCTGCGCGTCCCGTCCCTCCCCGACCCGGGGATCGTCATGGCGGTGCCGGTGGCCGGCGGCGACGGGAGCGTCGCCGGGGTCGTCGAGGCCTTCGTCTCTCTCTCCCCGATCCGCGCGCTCCTCGAGCTCGAGAGGAAGCGCGACCTCGTCGCCTACGTCGTCGACCGGCGGGGGAGCCTCGTCCTGACGAGCGACCTCGCGGCCTTCGGTGGTGCGGAATCGCTCCCCAGGGTCGAGCTCGTCGCCGAGTTCGTCCAGCACCCGGTCCGCCTCACGCGGACCTACGCGCGCGGCGCCGGTCCCACCGCCCGGCGCGTCCTCGGGACGGTCTCGCCCGTGGGGCCCGCGCCCGACCTTCCCGACTGGGGCGTCCTCGTCGAGAAGGACGTCTCCCGCGCGTTCGCCGCGGCGACGCAGATGACGCGGACCTCGTGGTTCGTGGCGGCCCTCGCCGTCGCGCTCGCCGTCATCGCGGCGATCCTCGCCGCGAAGGCGCTGTCGCGCCCCGTTCGGGCGCTGGCCGAGTCGGTGCGGAAGATGTCGGAAGGGGACCTCTCGCAGCGCGTGGAGGTCCCGGGGACGTTCGAGCTCGCCGAGCTCGCCGAGGGCTTCAACCACATGGGGACCGAGCTCGAGAAGTCGGTCGAGAAGCTGAAGCTCGCCGCCCGGGAGAACCAGGAGCTCTTCCTCAACTCGATCCGCGCGCTCGCCGCCGCGGTCGACGCGAAGGACCCCTACACGCGGGGCCACTCGGAGAGGGTCGCCCGGTACTCCGTCGCCATCGCCCGCCACCTCGGCCTCCCGGCGGACGAGGTGAAGAAGGTGCGCATCGCCGCGCTCCTCCACGACGTCGGCAAGATCGGCATCGACGACCGGATCCTCCGGAAGCCGACCGCCCTGACCGACGACGAGTTCGAGGTCATGAAGCTCCACCCGGTGAAGGGGGCTCTGATCATGGGACAGATCCCGCAGCTGAAGTGGATCATCCCGGGGATGAAGTACCACCACGAGAAGTGGGACGGGACGGGGTACCCTGAGGGCCTGAGGGCCGACGAGATCCCGATGCTCGCGCGCATCATCTCCGTCGCCGACACCTTCGACGCCATGACGACGACCCGTCCGTACCAGAAAGCGATGAGGAGCGACTACGTGGTCTCCCGAATCAAGACCTTCGCCGGCTCCCGGTACGACACCCGGGTGACCGAGGCGCTCGAGAACGCCCTGCTCCGTCACGACCTCGAGGTCGTCGGCGAGGCGGCCCGGCAGCAGGGGGCCGCGTGAGGCGGGCGCGCCTCGCGGCGGCCCTCTCGGCCGCGCTCCTCTTCCCGGCGTGCCAGTCCGCGACCGACGCGGCGAAAAAGCTGCCCGAGCCGAGCGTGAACACGGCCGACCTCGTCGACTACCGAAACGGCCTCGCGATGCTCCGCGAGGGGAGGGTCGACGAGGCGATCCAGCAGCTCAGCGCGGCGCACCGGACCTACCCGAGGAACGCGGAGGTCACGAATGCCCTCGGGCTCGCCGTTCTCTACAAGAAGGACTACCGCAACGCGATCAAGCTCTTCTCGGAGGCGCTCGGATACGACCCGGGTCTCGCCGAGGCCCGGAACAACCGGGGCGTGGCCGAGATGGAGTCGGGTCTCCTTGCCGAGGCCGAGAAGGACTTCGAGGACGTGGTCGCCGGTCCGAGGACCTCGCAGCACGTCGACGCGCGCTTCAACCTCGGTCTCCTGCGGGGCCGCCAGCTCCGCTGGGCCGACGCCGAGCGGGAGCTGACGACGGTGCTGGCCGACGACCCCGGATATTTCAAGGCGGCCCGCGAGCGGGGCCTCGTGAGGATGAAGCAGGAGAACTTCCGGGGTGCCCTGGAGGACTTCCTTCTCGTCCTCCGGGAAGAGCCGAAGGACCCGGTCGCGAACTACAACGCCGCGCTGTGCCTCCTGACCTCCGACCGGCGCGACCTGGCCGTCCGCTACATGGAGCGGACCGTGGAGGCGGCGCCGGACAGCGACGAGGCGAAGAAGGCCCGCCGCTTCCTCGGCGGGGAGCCGGGCCAGATGGGGAAGAGC
>CAZNSS010000535.1:0-3235 GCA_964575465.1 uncultured Holophagales bacterium
GCGCGATCCGGCTCCAGTCGGCCCGTCCCTTGTAGAACTGCTTCGCCGTCCTCGGATGGAGGGCGACGGCGGCGACCCCCTCCCCCTCGCAGATCTTCCCCAGCTCGACGAAGTTCAGCGTCTCCTCGGTGATCCCGGCCCGGAACTTCACCGTGAGGGGCGTCGTCGGGAGCGCCTTCCGACAGGCCTCGATGATCCCACGTGCACGGGAGAGATCCCGCATGAGGCCCGCCCCCGCGCACCCCTTGAGGATCTTGTTCGCGGGACAGCCCATGTTGACGTCGCAGGCGTCGACGCCCTCCTCCTCGACCCTCCGCGCCGCCTCGGCCATCCGCGTGGCGTCGGAGCCGTAGATCTGGATCGAGAGGGGACGCTCGTCGGGGTGCCAGCGCATGAGCCGCTCGGTCCGGCGGGCCCCGCGGGTCAGCCCCTCGGACGAGATGAACTCCATCGTGACGAGCCCGACGCCCCCGATCCTCCGGAGGAGGAGGCGGTAGGTCCCGTCCGTGATCCCCGCCATCGGCGCGAGGACGAGCGGCGGGTCGACGGCGCAGGCGCGCGTCCCTGGGCTTTCGTAGAGGACCGTCATCGGAGGGCGGGCGCGGGGACGGAGGCCCCCGCGCCCGGGACCGAGATCACGTCAGCCGGCCGGCGGCGCCGCAGCGGCCGGTGCCGCCGGGGCGGCGGCCTCTTCGACGACCTCGAAGGCGCCCTGCGCGAGGGCGAAGGGCGCGTCGATCCTCTTCTCCCCCTTGTAGAGGGCGACGACCAGGGAGTGCTTCCCGACCGCGACGTTCTCGAGGATGACCGGCGCCCACGCGGTGAGGACCTTCTGCGGCTCCTGGTCGAGGCGGTAGATCACCTGGCACGCCTCGGCATCGGTCGCCGGCCCGACCCTGCAGCCGGTCACGAAGTAGTCGAAGAAGATCTTCGCCGCCTCGGCCTTCTTGACCTTCCCGCGGGGCGCGTTGATCGTGATCGTCGCCTGTGCCGGGTCGAACGCCGGCTTGCCGTCCTTCTCGCCGACGACGAACGTCACCGCCGCGAAGGCACCCGCCTCCCGGATCGACTCCTCCCAGGGGCGCTGGACGAAGGCGAGGAGGTTGTGCGTCCCCTTCGCCAGGGCCGGGAAGATCCACGGCTTGCTGGTGTCGAACCAGTCCGAGAGGGCCCTTCCGTCGAGGAC
The DNA here is from genome assembly GCA_964575465.1 of uncultured Holophagales bacterium. Classification (GTDB taxonomy): domain Bacteria; phylum Acidobacteriota; class Thermoanaerobaculia; order UBA5066; family UBA5066; genus UBA5066. Next base: position 1,187 of record CAZNSS010000535.1, read on the forward strand.
GAGCTGGACGTGCTGCCCCTTCCCGGTCGCCTCGTCCTTGAAAGTCTCGAAGTTCTCGACCGTGACCTTCACCTCGACCCGCGCGCCCTTCGGCGCAGGCTGGCCCTCGACCGCGGCGGGGAACGGAATCACCTCGCCGGGCGCCGGCGAGACGATCTTCACGCTCACGGGTCCTTTCGGGCCGCGGCCGTCGGGGTAGCCCGGGATCGGCGACTTCGGGTCCACCGGCGTCTGCCCCGCGAGCGGCAGCGTTGCGAAGAGGGCGGAGGCGAGGAGTGCGGCGTACGGCTTCATCGGCTCTGTCTCCTTGATGAGAGTGACCCTGCTCGGCGGTGACCCGGGAAGGGACTGAATCTACCAGACGCGCCGATGGAGGGAAGACGGAACCGTGGCTCGCGTTACCGCGCGGCGGGCTCCCGGCGGTAACCCTCCGGGACCTTGAAGAGCGACGGGTCGACGCCGACGCGGACGTGCGTGAGCTCGACGTACGTCGTCTCCTCCGTCCCGTCCCCTCTCGGGACGGACCGTTCCTTTCGGACGACGATCCCTTCGAGGGCCGGAGCCATCCAGTAGGTCGTCGACGGGGAGTTGAGGGAGTCCGGCCGGTCCGCGAAGCGCCAGATGGCACAGGCGTTCCCCGCGAAGACGGCGTCCGACTCGCGGTGGTACTCCTCGATCCCGCGGCGGTGCGCCTCGGCGGCGTGGTTGAAGTCGGGGCCGAGGGGGAAGTCGCCGATGAGTGCGAGGAGCGCGTCGGGAGTCCCCTCGCGCCAGCTCTTCGTGGCGGGGTTCACCTCGACGACGGGACCCGCCGCGGTCTCTCGCGCGAACCAGGGGGAGTCCTCGGCGTCGCCCACGCTCCGGCGTACCGCCTCGCCGCGGACCCAGACGCGGAACTTCGCGAGCTCGGCGCCGTCCGCGCGGATGGTCACGAGGCCGGAGTAGCCGTCGGTCCGGGGCCGAGGGGGCGGCGAGATCAGCTTGCCGCACCCGACGCCGAGGACGGACGCCGCGAACAGGGCGAGGGCGAGCGGCGTTCCGGCCCTCACGGCATCCCCGTGATCGTCAGGGTGAGGAAGTGCTGCATGACGCAGAGCGCGCGGAGCGTCACCCAGCGCGACAGCTCCCCCTCGCGCTCGAGGGGAATCGGGAGCGGGACGCCGACCGGGCGCTCCAGCTTCCACCGGGCGCGGTGGTCGGCCTTGGCGGCGAGGCGGGCGAGGGCGACGTTCACCGGGGCCGAGCGCGGGGCGCCCGCCGCGGCGAGGGCGCGCAGGAGCTCGAGGAGGTCGGACGGGTCGCCGACCCCGATACCGGTCCGGGCCGACTCGTCCGTCACGGCCGGGATCTCGACGCTCTTCGCCCGCTCGATGCAGAACGCGATCGCGTTCTGGATCGCCGGCGAGCGCTTCTCCTCGGCGACGGACGCGAGGACGAGGAGGTCGCCCGCGACGCTCTCGGCCGCGTTCTCCGAGGTGACGCGACGGCGGGCGAGGTGGTCCGCCGCGCCGAGGAGGCGCGGGTCGTCGCCGAAACCGAGCTGGAAGAGAGCGCGGCAGGCGGCGACGAAGCCGCTGCCGACGGCCGGCGCCTCGCCACGCTCGATCTCGACGAAGACCATCTGCCACCGGGCGAGGAGGAGGTCGGCGGCGTGCCTGAGCTCGGGCAGGTCGGCGTCGCACCCCACCTCGAGCAGGAGGAGGACGAACGACGTGCCGGGGTCGACCGCCGCCGCCGAGTCGGACGGCGCCCCGGAGGGGAGCGTCCCGCGCAGGTGCGGCAGCGTGTCGCGCAGGAACGAGTCGCGCGGGAGGACCTGGCGCGCCTTCCTCCGCTCGATGTCCTTCGGGGGGCGGTGGAGGAGGTCGCGCAGCGAGACGTAGCGCGCCGAGGAGCTCTCGCGGGAGAGGAGCCAGTCGAGCGTGGAGAGCGGCACCGGGAACGCGCCCTCCGGAAGGGTCCGGGCGGGGCGCGGCTTGATCTCGCGGCGGACCGGCGCCGGCATCGCGTCGGCGACGACCTCCGTCCGCGGGCCGGTGGCGGGTCCGG
>CAZNSS010000536.1:0-3234 GCA_964575465.1 uncultured Holophagales bacterium
GCTTCATCGACCTGAAGAAGGCGGGGAACGGGACGGCCGACGGAACCCTCGAGGGGATCGGCGCGAAGGTCGGCATGACGGCCTTCATGCGCCGGCGGATCGAGAAGGGAGAGCGGACAACGGTGGCCCGCGCGATCCTCGAGAAGGACGGCCGGCTCAAGGGGTCGGACCTGCGGAAGGCCCTCGCGGGAGGGGACGCGCTCGTCGAGCGGGCGGTCGCCCGGTCGGCGCGCGCCGTGGGGGCGACGGTCGCGACGCTCTGGAACGTCTTCTCGCCCGACCTCTTCGTCCTCGGAGGCGGCGTCTCGGAGGACGTCGGCGAACCCTACGTCGAGCAGGTCCGGGTCGCCGCGAACCAGCACGCCTTCTTCACCGACCTCGCCCCCGTCCGGATCGTCCGGTCGGCGCTCGGGGACGATGCCGGGATCCTCGGGGCGGCCGTCCTGGCCCGGGAGGGGCACGACGGAAAGGGCTGAAGCCGGGGTCGCGGGGGCGTTTGACCTCCGGGGACCGGTTCTGGACAATCAAAGGTTCGTGAGCTGCACCTCCTGCTCCCTCGGCACCCTCGTCAACCCCGGCGGCAACTACGTCGGGGCCCGCCTCGCCGACGCGATGGACGGCAAAGTCACCGTCGTCTTCTCCGGCGAGGTCGCCGTGAGGCTGGGGGAGCGGATCGTCGTCGAAACCGACGAGGGGCCCGAGTTCGCCGAGGTGACGACCCTGACCCCGGTCCTGGCGAAGTCCTGCTCCCAGAAGAAGGCCAAACGCCTCCTCCGCCTCGCCTCCGACTCCGAGTCGGCCGACTTCGCCGAACGCCTCGAGCTCCAGGATGAAGCGGCCCGGTTCGCGGCGAAGCGGATCGAAGAGCTGCGCCTCCCGGTCAGCCTCGCCAGGTGCGCGGTCCCGTTCGACCGCCGGAGGATCACGGTCCTCTACTCCTCCGACGAACGGGCGAACCTCCGGGACCTCTGCCGCGAGATGTCCGAGCGCTTCCGGCTCCGGGTGGACGCCCGGATGATCGGCGTGCGGGACGAGACGAAGATGGTCGGAGGGATCGGCCCCTGCGGCCTGACCCTCTGCTGCTCCACCTGGCTGCGGGGTTTCCACCCGGTCACCATCCGGATGGCGAAGACCCAGGGAATCACGCCGAATCCCTCGAAGCTGACGGGCATGTGCGGCCGGCTGAAGTGCTGCCTCGCCTACGAGCTCGAGGGAGGGATCGAGGCGGCCCGGCGCATGGGGAGCAAGGGCCCCGACCGGAAGTCCCCGCCACCGGCCCCGCCGGCTCCGGCACCGGCTTCCTGAACGGGAGCCGACCCCCTCGGTTAGACTCGGATCAAACCTCTCGCACGAGTCAGCCTCCCCTCTCGGGAAGGAGCCTTCATGGCAACTGTCCGCAAGCCCCCGACGCCGCCCGGCGCTCCGAACGGCGCTCCCCCGCCCGGCTCCGAGCTGGGGCCGCGGAAGCTGATCCGCCCCTCGCTCTCGGACGTGCGCCGCGACCCGTCCGCCCCGCGCGGGGTGCGGAAGGGCGCTCCTCCCGATCAGACGAACGCCGAGTCGTTCTACTACCTCAAGCAGATGCAGGCCCGCACGCCCATCGTCGTCCGCCTCGTCGACGGGGAGGAGCTGCGCGGCTGGATCGAGTGGTACGACAAGGACGCGATCAAGCTGAACCGCGAGAGCGCGCCGAACCTCCTCCTCCAGAAGAGCGCCATCAAGTACCTCTACAAGGAGGAGGAGGAGCGCCAGTTCCGGCGGCGGAAGGTGCGTGCGGACCGCGAGGCGAACGACGGGGGCGTCCCCGGCCGCCCGCCCGGGGAGCCGCGGGGCTGACCGGCCCGGCTCCCGGGAGCGAAGGCGCCCGTTGCCTTGCGGCAGGGCCGGCCCGCGGCGCTAGACTTCCGGCATGAAGACCGAGAACCTCACGCGCGAAGCCCTGACAAAGTACGCCGCGGAGAACAGGGAGGCATTCGAGGCCCTTCTCAGGGACTTCGTCGAGATCCCGAGCGTTTCCGTGGACCCGACGAAGAGGGACGCCGTCCGGGAGAACGCCAAGCTCGCCGCCGACGTCATCCGCAGGTTCGGCGGAGAGGCCGCGATCCTCGAGACCGCGGGCCACCCGATCGTCTCCGGGACGTGGGGAAAAAGCCCCGTCCTGCCGACGGTGACCGTCTACAACCACCTCGACGTCCAGCCCGCCTCGAAGGAGACGGAACCGTGGGCGACCGAGCCGTTCACCTTCACGAAGAAGGGGGACCGCTACTTCGGCCGCGGGACGACCGACGACAAGGGCCCGGCGCTGACGGCGCTCTTCGGCATCAAGGCGGCCCTCGAGGCCGAGCTCCCCGTGAACCTCCGCGTCCTCTGGGAGTTCGAGGAGGAGATCGGCTCGCCGAGCTTCGAGAAGGCGATCGCGGAGAACGCCGCCGAGCTCGCGACCGACTCGGTCCTCGTCTCGGACACGATCTGGATCGCGCGCGGCAAGCCCGCCTGCCCGGCCGGCCTGCGGGGCCTCCAGGGCTTCCTCTTCACGCTCGAGACGGGCGAGACGGACCAGCACTCCGGCGTCTGCGGCGGCGCGGCGCGCAACCCGATGGCCGAGCTGATGAAGCTCGTGAACGAGTGCTTCGACGCCACGACGGGGAGGGTGAAGATCCCCGGCTTCTACGACGACGTCGTCGCCCCGACGAAGAAGGAGCTGGAGGACTTCCGCCGCTCCGGCTTCACGGTCGCCGGGTTCAGGAAGGACCACCTCTTCAAGTCGCTCAGGACGAGCGACGCGCTCGACCTGATGAAGCGGATCTGGGCGCAGCCGACCTTCGAGATCCACGGCATGGTCGGCGGCTACACGGGACCGGGCGTCAAGACGGTCATCCCGCCGCGCGCCGAGGTGAAGGTCTCCTGCCGCCTCGTTCCCGAGCAGACGGGCGAGAAGATCGCGAAGCTCGTCACGAGGTTCGTCAAGTCGAAGAACAAGGACGTCCAGGTCCACGTCAAGAACCGTCTGGACCCGTACAAGGGAAAGACGGAGGGGCCGCTGGCCGAGGCCGTGAAGCGCTCGATGAAGTTCGCGTTCAAGCGCGAGCCGGTCTTCGTCCGCGAGGGGGGCTCCATCGGCGCCGTCGTGACGATGGAGAAGGTCCTGAAGTGCCCGGTCATCTTCCTCGGCCTCTCGCTCCCGGAGCACGGCTACCACGCCCCGAACGAGAACTTCGACTGGGAGCAGGCCTC
>CAZNSS010000537.1:0-3234 GCA_964575465.1 uncultured Holophagales bacterium
CTCGGAGGCGACCCCGGTCTCCTTCTCGACGAGGGAGGCGAGCGTCACCGCCTCGAGGGGCGTCCGCCCGAGCGCGCGGGAACGCTCCTCGAAACGCTCCGGAAGCGAGCGGACGAACTCCTTCACGAGCCGTGCGACGATCCCGCGGGCTCCTTCCGACCTCGTGAAGAGATACGTGTCGGGACCGAGGAACCCCTCGAGGGTCGGGGCGCCGGCCGGAACGCCTTCGAAGAGCTCCGGCCGGACGAAGAGGGCCCGCAGCTCCTCGTTCGTCGCGAGGCCCTCGCGGGCGACGAGCTCGAAGATCTCGTCGGCCGAAAGGCCCTCGGGGACCGTCACCCGGTAGGTGACGACCTTCCCCTCGACGACCGTCGCGAGGATCTCCTCGGTCGACCTCGCCCCCTCGAACCGGTACTCGCCCGCCTTCAGGCTCTTCCCCCGGAAGAAGGTCCGGAGGGCGGCGTACGCCAGGAAGCGGCTCCTCACGACCCCCTTCTCCTCGAGGGTCGCGAGGATCGCCCGGGCGGAGGTCCCCGGGGGGATCCCGACGAGGACGGAGTCGCCGTCGTACCCCTTCCAGGGCCGGCGGGCCGCGAGAAGGGCCCCGCCCGAGAGGAGCGCCCCGGCAGCGGCGGCGAGGACGACGCGCCCTGCCCATCGCCGGAGGCGGCTCACGGCGCGGACGCTCCGGGCCGCGAGGAGAGCCAGTCCCGGAGGAGCTCGGCCGCGGCCTCTGCGTCGAGGGCGACGGAACGCCGGGAGCGCGAGAACCCCGCGTCGCGGAGGACCCCTTCGGCCGAGACCGAGGTCAGCGCCTCGCCGTGGAGGTCGACCGGCAGGCCGGAGAGGTCGGCCAGCCTCCGGGCGAAGCTCCGCGCCCTCGCCGCGAAGGGGCTCTCGCCACCCCCGTCGGGACGCACGGGGAGGCCGACCACGAGCCGTTCCACCTCCCGCTCGCGGGCGGCGGCGACGACCTCGGACGCCGCCTGGGCGTCGCTCCGCCGTGCAACGGTGCCGACGGGGACGACGATCTCTCCCGTCTCGTCCGAGACGGCCAGCCCGACCCGTTTCTCGCCGAAGTCGACCGCGAGGACGCGCACGGCGCGAGGATAGGGGCGCCACTCCGACGGTGTCCACCGGCCCGGCCGTCCCGGACCGGGGGGTGGGTAGAATCCACGGGTCCCCCGGAGGCCCCTTCGTGGCCCTGGGGCCCTACTGGAGTGAGCGAACGATGAAGAACGTCCTCGTCCTCTCGGCGGCCCGCACGCCGATCGGAAGTTTCCTCGGGTCCCTTTCGTCCCTCAGCGCCTCCGAGATCGGCGCCCAGGCCCTCAGGGCCTGCCTCGACCGGACGGAGCTCCCGGGCTACCGGGTCGACCAGGTCCTCATGGGGAACGTCCTGCAGGCGGGCCAGGGCCAGGCCCCGGCGCGGCAGGCCCTCCTCGCCGCCGGCCTCCCGAAGTCGACGGGCGCCGTCACCATCCACAAGGTCTGCGGCTCCGGCATGCGGGCGGTGATGGACGGCGCGAACGCCATCCTCGCCGGCGAGTACGAGGTCGTCCTGGCCGGGGGGATGGAGTCGATGTCGAACGCCCCCTATCTCCTCCCGAAGGGGCGCCTCGGGATGCGGATGGGCCACGGGCAGCTCCTCGACTCGATGGTCCACGACGGCCTCTGGGACCCCTACAAGAACGTCCACATGGGCAACTGCGCCGAGCTCTGCGCGGGGAAGTACTCCTTCACGCGGGAGGCCCAGGACGCCTTCGCCCTCGAGAGCTACCAGCGCGCCCGCCGTGCGAACGACTCGGGCGACTTCAAGGCCGAGATGGTCCCCGTCTCGATCGAGGGGAAGAAGGGGACGACCGTCGTCGACCGCGACGAGGAGCCGTTCGCCACCCCGCTCGAGAAGCTCGAGAAGATGGGGTCGCTCAAGCCCGCGTTCCAGAAGGACGGCACGGTCACCGCGGCGAACTCCTCGAAGATCAACGACGGCGCCGCGGCGCTCCTCCTGGCCAGCGAGGCCGTGGCCCAGGAGGCGGGGGCGAAGCCGATCGGCCGGATCGTCGCGTATGCCTCGCACGCGCAGGAGCCGGAGTGGTTCACGACCGCCCCCTCCTTCGCGGCGAAGAAGGCGCTCGAGAAGTCGGGGATCCCCCTCTCGCAGATCGACCTCTTCGAGGTGAACGAGGCCTTCGCCGTCGTCACCATGGCCTTCGTGAAGGACATGGAGGTCGACCCGAACAAGGTCAACGTGAACGGCGGCGCCGTCGCGATGGGGCACCCGATCGGGGCCTCCGGGGCGCGCATCGTGGTCACGCTCCTCAACGCCCTGAAGGCCCGGAAGAAAAAGTACGGGCTCGCGGCGATCTGCATCGGGGGCGGCGAGGCCACCGCGATGGTGGTGGAGGCCCTGTGATCGACAAGGTGATCCTCTCCTCGTCGCACCACGAGGCCGCCGCCCGCGCCGTGGCCGACATCCCCTCGGGCGCGACGCTCGCGGTCGGGGGCTTCGGCCTCTGCGGCATCCCGGAGAACCTCATCCAGGCGCTCGCCGACCGCGACGTGAAGGACCTCGTCTGCGTCTCGAACAACTGCGGCGTGGACGACTGGGGCCTCGGGGTCCTCCTCGGGAAGAAGATGATCCGGAAGATGCTCTCCTCGTACGTCGGAGAGAACGCCGAGTTCGAGCGGCAGTACCTCGCCGGCGAGCTGGAGCTGGAGTTCTGCCCGCAGGGGACGCTCGCCGAGCGCCTCCGCGCCGGGGGAGCCGGCATCGCCGGCTTCTACACCCCCACGGGCGTCGGGACGGTCGTGGCCGAGGGGAAGGAGACGAAGGTCCTCGACGGCCGGGAGTACGTCCTCGAGCGCGGCATCGTGGCCGACTACGCCCTCGTCGCCGCCTGGAAGGGGGACCGGCACGGGAACCTCGTCTACCGGAAGACCGCGAAGAACTTCAACCCGATGGTCGCCACGGCGGGGAAGGTGACGATCGCCGAGGTCGAGCAGCTCGTCGACGTCGGCGAGATCGACCCCGACGAGGTCGACACCCCCGGCGTCTTCGTGAACCGGCTCATCGTCGCCCCCCGCGCCAAGCGGATCGAGCGGCGCACGGTGCGGAAGGACTGAGGGGGCGGCAATGGCGAAGCTGGATCGAGACGGAATCGTCGCCCGGGCCGCGCAGGAGCTGCGCGACGGGATGTACGTCAACCTCGGCATCGGGATGCCGACGCTCGT
>CAZNSS010000538.1:0-3228 GCA_964575465.1 uncultured Holophagales bacterium
GCCGGGACGCGGCTCCCCGCGCCGCTCCCGGGCCCGGACGGGCGCGAGGAGGCCGGGGTCGAGAGGACTTCCCCGAGAAACGCCGGCCGGGCCGCCTCGTCGGGGATCTGCGCCGCGAGGCGCCGGCAGAGGTCCTCGAAGTCGGACGCCTCCTTCGCCGTCCTCCGGACCAGGACGCGCGCCATCGGCCCGACCCGTGCGGCGAGCTTCTCCTCGACGCGGCGGTAGACGTCGGCGTCCCAGGCGGAGAGCGCGCCCACCCCGGAGGGGGTGTCGCGGGGAGGCCCGGTGGCCGGCGAGACGGCGGCACCGGGGTACGCCGTCTCGACGGACGAGAGGGCCTGAGCCGCCGGGGCCGGCGGCGCGGACGGGACGGCGACGACGGAAGGGGCCTGGAGATCCCCCCGGGTTTCGAGCGCGGCGAAGTCGCGAGCGGCCTCCTGGGCGTCCCTCGGGCGTCGGTCCCGCTCGCGGGCCATGAGGCGAAGGACGGCGGCGGAGAACCCTTCCGAGAGCTCCGGCGTGAGGGTCCGCGGGTCGGGAGGCCTCTCGTTCAGGTGGCGCGACATGATGACGGCGCTCGAGGAGCCGGGGAACGGGGGCTGTCCGGTGACGAGCTGGAAGAGGGTGGCTCCGAGGGAGTAGAGGTCGGCCCGGCCGTCGATGTCGGCGCGCCCCTCGATCTGCTCGGGCGAGATGTAGTACGGGGTCCCCGCGGCGAACCCCGTCGAGGAGGCGCCCGGGTCGTCGACCTTCTTGGCGAGGCCGAGGTCGACGAGCTTCAGGACCCCCCTTTTCCCGAGGATCAGGTTGTCGGGCTTCACGTCGCGGTGGACGATCCCGGCGGCGTGCGCCACGGCGAGCGCGGCGAGCGCCTGCCGGGCGAGGACGACCGCGTTCTGCTCGGAGAATCGCCCCCAGGTCTTCAGGAAGTGCGCGAGCGATCGCCCCTCGACGAGCTCCATCGCGAGGTACCAGTGAGGTCCGACCTGCCCGAAGTCGTAGATCTGGACGATCCCCGGGTGGTTCAGCCGGGCGGCGGCGCGGGCCTCCTTGAGGAACCGCTGCACGTAGAAGTCGTCCCCGGCGAACTGCTCGGCGAGGAGCTTCAGGGCGACGTCGCGCTCGAGGGTCACGTGGCGCGCGCGGAAGACGCGCCCCATCCCGCCCCGCCCGAGCTCCTCCAGGACCTCGTAGCCCCCGAACGTCTGTCCGGGGCCGACGTCTTCGAACGTCATCGACCCGGCCTCCCCGCGGCTACTCCTGCTCCAGCATCGCGAGCGCCTTCCGGAGGCTGATCCGCATTCGCCCGAAGGAGGAGGCGAGCTGGGCCACCTCGTCGCTCCCTCCGACCTTCACGTCGGCGACTTCCATGTTCCCGAGGCTCACCTGGTCGGCCATCGCCGAAAGGTCGCGGAGCGGTCGGATGACGACGAAACGGAGGAGGAGATTCAGGATGAGGAGCGTCAGCGCAAAGACGCCGGCGAGCGTCAGGAGAAGTGTCCGGAATGCCTCGTTCGCCATCTTCACGGGGAGGGACATGGGGACCGAGACGATCTGCGCGCCGACGATCTCGTTCAGCTTCCAGCCGAACCCGTTGTTCGGACCGTAGGCCTTGATCTGGGAGGCCGGCGCGAGGTCCGGGGTGTCGTGGCAGGCGAGGCACTTCTGATCCCTGATCCGGATCGGGTGCGACAGGAACAGCGCCCGTCCCCGGGGCGTCTCGCGCTCGCCGATGATCTCCTTCGCCTTGTCGTCGTTCCGGAAGGCCTGGACGAGGTCGGCCTCCCAGTCGACGGTGCGGTTGCGGGGATTCGTCGGGTTCAGCGTCGCTTCCTTGTAGGCGTACTCGGGGTTCGTCTGCCGGAGCGCGCTGAAGATCTCCGTCGCCGAGTAGGCGGGGACCGATTGCGGAAGGAACGTCGTCGCGAGCTGCGGGGCGAGGAGCGGCTGGATCTGCTTGATCGTGTAGGTCCGCACCGCGAGGGCCGTCTCCATCATGATCCGGGCGTTCTCGATGACCTGCTGCCGGGCGCTCTTCTGGAGGAGGTCGTGCGAGATCCACCCCGCGGGGACGAGGGCGAGCGCGAACACCGCGATCAGGGCGACGTTGAACTTCGTCAGGAGACTCATCGGAAGATCCCTCCGGAGACTGCGGCGGAGTCTAATGGAGAGCCGGTCTCAGGCCGAAGGACCCCGTGGCAGGAGCCGGTGCGGTGTCATCCGAAGGACCGGCAGGTGCGTCCATGGAGAAGTGGGGCGGAGGACGAAGGGAACGAGGCGATGAACGGCGGAGCGGACGGCACGATCGACGGTACCGGGGGAAGGACGGCCGTGAGGCGCCTCGCAGGGGCCCTGCGCCGGGGCGGCGTCGTCCTGGCGCTTTTCTTCGCCGTCCGGGCGCGTGGCGAGGAACGCCTCGTCCTGCCGGGCCTCGCGCGCGCGAACGGGGCGCTGGGGAGCCGCTTCGTCTCGACGGCCTGGCTCCACAACCCGTCCGACGCGCCCCTCGCCGTCGACCTCTCCCTCGTCGCGGCGGCGGGGGCCGGGACCGTGCGGCTCGAGCTCGCCCCCCGCGAGACGCGACGCGTCGACGACCCCGTCGGCCTCCTCTTCGGCCTCGACTCGGCGGCGGGTACCCTCACCGCGCGGGCCGAGCGGCCGTTCCTCCTCAGGGGAGTCACCGCGAACGTCGCCGACCCGCGCGGCACCTGGGGCCTCGCGCTGCCCTCCCTTCGCGAGGCCGAGGCGCTGCGTCCCGGCGAGACGGGCGTCGCGCCCTGGCTGTCGCACACGACGGCCTCGGGAACGGGATTCCGGACGAACGTCGCTCTGACGCTCCTCGCGGCCGGGACCGAGGCCCTCGTCACGGTCGTCGACGACTCGGGGCTCGTGAGGGGAGAGGACCGCGTGACCGCGGAGGCGCCCGTCTTCTGGCAACGGTCGGTGACCGACCTCGCTCCCGACCCGGAGATCCCGCTCGGCCGCGTCGAGGTCCGCGTCCTCCGGGGCGCGGCCGTCGCCTACACGGCCGTCGTCGACAACGTGACGGGAGACGGCATCCTGGCTCTCGCAAGGCGCGACACCGCGCCGGCCGGGCCTCCCTTCGAGCTCCTCCTCGACGGCGCGGCGCGCGCCGGGGGCGCGAACGGAACCCTCTGGCGGACGGGCCTGCGCCTCGTGAACCCGGGGCTCTCGCCCGTCGAGGCCGGCCTCGACGTCGCGGGC
>CAZNSS010000539.1:0-3223 GCA_964575465.1 uncultured Holophagales bacterium
CCTCGACGAGCGTCGTCGTCGGGAGGACGAGGTGGGCGCGGCGGGCGGTGTCGGTGAGAAAGGAGTCGACGACGACGACGAGCTCGCGCGTCTCGAGGGCGCGCGCCACGGCCGCCGAATCGGGGAGCATCGCGACCGGGTTCCCCGCGGTGACCCAGACGGCGCGGACGGGGGGCTCCGTCGCCTCGAGGATCTCCTTCCCGAGGAGCGGCTCGGAGAGGGTGCGCGCCGAGGCCTTCTGCAGGAACGTGGTGTCGAAGGCGCCGCGCCGCTTGAAGTAGAAGCTGACGCCGCCCCCCGGGATGCCGAGGTTTCCCGTCAGGGCGCCGAGCGCGTCGAGCGCCCGGACGATCGCGGAGCCGTTCGTCCTCCGCCCCATCCCCCATCCGACCTGGATGTTGCAGGGGCGGTCGGAAAGCGTCGAGGCGAGGAGCTCGAGCGTCCCGGGCGGGACGTCGGCCTCTGCGGCCCAGGCGCCGGAGGCTTTCGAAAGGGCGAGCGCCCGGAACGCCTCGAGACCTTCGCACGAGGAGACCGCGGCAGGGACGACCCGGCCCGTCTCGAAGAGGAGTGACGCGACGCCGAGGGCGAGCGCGAGGTCGCCGCCGGGGCGGGGGGCGACGAAGACGTCGGCGAGGCTCGCCGTCTTGTGCCGGACCGGGTCGATCAGGAGGATCCGGGCGCCGCGCGCCTTCGCCTCCTTCAGGAGGGGCAGGAGGTGGACGTTCGAGACGAACGGGTTCTTTCCCCAGAGGAGGATCGCCTTCGAGTTGAGGAGGTCGAAGAGGTCGTGCGACTCCTCGTCGCCGAAGTCCGCCTCCTGCGCCGCGTCGCCCGCTCCCGAGCAGATGTCGCCCCGCTTGACGGAGACCGGCCCGAGGAGCTCGAAGAAGCGGTCGACGACGCTCTTCACGAGGCCGAGGGAGCCGCCGGAGCGGTAGTGGAGGATCGCGGCGGGGCCCGACTCCGCGCGGATCGCGAGGAGCCGCCCGGCGGCGAAGCGGAGCGCTGCCTCCCAGGTGACCGGGCGGAACACGCCGCCCTCGCGGAGGAGGGGCGTCGTCAGCCTCTCGGGCGAGTTCTGCCGCGCCGGGAACTGCGAGGTGCGCGAGCAGAGGAAGCCCTTCGTGACGGGGTGGGCGGGGTCTCCGCCGAGCCGGACGAGGCGGCCGTCCTCGACGGTCGCGATCAGCCCGCAGGCGTCGGGGCAGTCGCGGTTGCAGACGGTGCGGAGCGTCTCGGTCGACATGGGGCGGATCGTACGGGGAGCGGACGGCCGCCGGAAACACCCTTTCCCTTCGTGGTCGACCATCGGATCGACAGCCGTTGGTCGTCCGTGGCGGGAGTCGTGGGAACATCCTGAGACGTGGTCGCCGCTAACTAATTGAGCTGCATCAGTATTCGCCGGTGGCATCACCGGAATTGATGAGCCTGATCCATGGCGAGTCGAGCGCTTCCCGACCAAATTCATCCCACCACGGGTCTGATTCGAAGGGGTTCGTCGCGTTAACGCACCGATGAGCCGTAGGGCTTGCCGTATTCGCGGAGAAGGGGGTCGGAGATGACAGCTGTGACGCACCATCGTGATCCGCTGCCCTGGGAGCCGGTCGAGGTCGGTCGCAGGGACTTCGTCAAGGTGATCACCGCGGCGGCCGCCACCGTAGGGCTCGGCGTCACGGCCGCGGAGCAGATGGCGGAGGCGGCCGTACAGAAAAAGCTCAAGCCGTCCGTCATCTGGCTCCACTTCCAGGAATGCACGGGCTGCACGGAGTCGCTCCTCCGGACGTCGCACCCCGCGCTGTCGACGCTGATCCTCGACCTCGTCTCGCTCGATTACCACGAGACGCTCCTCGCGGCGGCCGGGCACCAGGCCGAGCAGTGCCTCGAGGACGCGATGAAGCTCCACGAGGGGAAGTACGTCCTCGTCATCGAGGGGGCGATCCCCGTCAAGGAAGACGGCATCTACTGCAAGATCGGCGGGAAGACGGCGCTCGAGCTCGCGAACACCGTCGCCGCGAAGGCGGGGGCGATCATCGCGATCGGCTCGTGCGCGTCGTGGGGCGGGGTGCCGTCCGCCGACCCGAACCCGACGGGCGCGACGGGCGCGCCCGAGGTGCTGAAGGGGAAGACGGTCGTCACGATCCCGGGCTGCCCGGCGAACCCGTACAACCTTCTCGGCGTCGTCCTCCAGTTCGCGACGTTCGGGACGCTGCCGGCCCTGGACGACCAGGGGCGACCGAAGTTCGCCTACGGCCGGACGATCCACGAGCACTGCCCGCGTCGAGCGCACTTCGACGCCGGCCGGTTCGTCCAGGTGTTCGGCGACGCGGGCCACCGCGAGGGATGGTGCCTCTACAAGACGGGCTGCAAGGGTCCCGCGACGCACGCGAACTGCTCCGTCCTTCACTTCGCCGAGGTGACCGACGCCTGGCCGATCGGCCTCGGCCACCCGTGCTTCGGCTGCACGGAAAGGGCGCTCGCCTTCCGCGCCCCGCTCCACTCGACGGTCGACATCGAGCGGCCGACGCCTCCCGACACCTACCCGCCGATCGCGGCGAAGCAGGGGAGCGTGAGCCCGCTCGCCACGGGCGTGGCGGGGGCGATCGTCGGCGCCGGCCTCGCCGCCGGATACATGGCGAGCCGGAAGCTCGGCCCGGAGCCCCCGACCGCGGGCGGCGCGGGGGGGGCCGGGAAGGAGGGCTGACGATGACCGTCGATCGTCGAACCGTCCTCAAGGGGGCCGCGGCCGCGGGAGCCGTCGCGGCCGCCGGTCTCGAGCTCCCGGCGCACGGTCGCGTGCCGAAGGCCGTCCCTGCCGACGCCGTCGGACTCCTCTACGACACCACGCTCTGCATCGGCTGCAAGAGCTGCGTCGTCGCGTGCCGCGAGGCGAACGGCAAGAAGCCCGACACGCGCCTCTCGGGCGGCCTCTGGGACATGCCGTCCGACCTGAACGGGCAGACGAAGAACGTCATCAGGCTCTACAAGGACTCCGAGTCGCCCGAGCGGTCGTACTTCAAGGCGCAGTGCATGCACTGCGTCGACCCGGCCTGCGTCGGCGCCTGCATGCTCGGGGCGCTCCAGAAGCGCGAGCACGGGATCGTCACCTACGACTCGTTCTTCTGCTCGGGCTGCCGCTACTGCCAGATGGTCTGCCCGTTCGAGATCCCGAAGTTCGAGTGGGAGAAGCTCGCCCCGAAGATCGTCAAGTGCGAGCTCTGCA
>CAZNSS010000540.1:0-3218 GCA_964575465.1 uncultured Holophagales bacterium
CGCGCCGGAGCCGGCGTTCGCCGCGGCCGAGCCGCCGGCAGCCGGCCCCCCGAGGGTGGCCGCCATCGCCGTCTTGAGGTTCTCCGAGCGGGTGCCGAAGACCGCCTGGACGGCGTTCCCGACGACGACGACGCCCGCGGCCCCCAGCTCTCGGAGCGCCTTCTCGTCGGTCCGGCCGACGTCGCGGACCGTGACGCGGATGCGCGTGATGCAGGCGTCGAGGCTCTCGATGTTGCGCGGCCCGCCGAAGGCGGCGACGAGCCGCACGGCGAGCCCGTCCGCCTCGCCGGTCGAAGCGGACGGCGACGCGACGGCCGTCGCCGTGGCCGGCTCTTCCCGCCCCGGGGTCTTCAGGTCGAAACGAAGGATCGCGGCGCGGAAGACGCCGTAGTAGACGAGCCCCCAGGCCGGACCGAGGAGGAGGACCAGCCACGGGCGCGTGTCCATCGGCCAGTAGAGGACGAGGTCGAAGAAGCCGTGGGAGAAGGTGAACCCGAGCTTCATCCCGGCGAGGTTCGCGGCGACGAAGGCGAGGCCCGCGAGGAGGGCGTGGAGCGCGTAGAGGAGGGGCGCGAGGAAGAGGAACGAGAACTCGATCGGCTCCGTGATCCCCGTCAGGAAGGAGGTCGCCGCCGCCGAGACCATGATCCCGCCCACCCTCGCGCGGTTTTCCGGTCGCGCGCAGCGCCAGATCGCGAGCGCCGCCGCCGGGAGGCCCCACATCTTGAAGAGGAAGCCGCCCCCGAGGATCCCCGCCGTCGGGTCGCCCGCGAAGAAGCGGGTGATGTCCCCGCGGACGGTCTTCCCCGCCGCGTCGACGAACGAGCCGATCTCGAAGAAGAACGGGACGTTCCAGATGTGGTGGAGGCCGAACGGCAGGAGGAGGCGCTCGACGAGGCCGTAGAAGAACGTCGCGAGGGTCGGCTCGCCGTAGGCCACCTGGTCGGAGAGGACGTGGATCCCGCGCTGGATCGGGGGCCAGACGCCGGAGAGGGCGACCCCGAGCGCCGTCGCGGCGAGGCCCGTCAGGATCGGCACGAGCCGCTTCCCGCCGAAGAAGCCGAGCCACGGAGGGAGCTCGGTCCTGGAGAAGCGGTTGAAGAGCACCGCCGCGAGGAGGCCGACGAGGATCCCCCCGAAGACCCCCATCTCCATCGACTCGAAGCCGAGGACGCGCGTCGTCGGCAGGCCCCGCAGCCGCGCGCCGACCCCGAGCGTGGCGACGAGGACGACGTGCCCGACGACGGCGGCGACGGCGGCCGCCCCGTCGTTCTCGGTCAGGCCGAGGGCGACCGCGATCGCGAAGATGAGCGGGAGGCTCGTGAAGATCGCCCCTCCGGCCTGGCCGAGGACGCTCGCGACCGCGTCGGGGAAGAGGCCGAGCTTGGAGCTGCCCAGGCCGAGGAGGAGGCCCGCCACCGGGAGGACCGAGACCGGGAGCATCAGGGAGCGCCCGATCTTCTGGAGGAGCGCGAAGAGGCGCCTGCCGATCACCGGGCGCCTCCCGGCCCCGCGAGGAGGGTCCGTACCTCGCCGGCCGTCGCCGCACCGAGGGCCCTGACGGCGAGGGCTCGACAGGCGTCGAGCGAGACCTCCCGGACCCGCGCCTTCGCCGCTGGCACCTGCGCCGCCCCGACCGAGAGCTCGCCGACGCCGAGCCCGAGGAGGAGAGGGACGGCCGTGAGGTCGCCCGCGAGGGCGCCGCAGACGGCAGCGGGGATGCCGTACCGGCGGGCCGCGGCGCAGGTCCGCGCCACCAGGTGGAGGACGGCCGGGTCGAGGGCGTCCGCCCGGTGCGAGAGGCGCGGGTGCCCCCGGTCCATCGCGAGCGTGAACTGGGTCAGGTCGTTCGTCCCGATCGTCACGAAGCCGGCGTCCGCGAGGAACGCGTCCGCGAGGATCGCCGCCGACGCGACCTCCACCGTCATCCCGGCCCGCCGGGCCGGCGCGGCGAGGCGCGCCCGCTCCTCCTCGAGGTCCGAGACGGCGTTGCGCCACTCGTCGAGCGTCGCGACCATCGGGAAGGTCACCCTCACGTCGTGGTCCCTCGCGACCCGGAGGAGCGCGCGGAGCTGCGTGCGGAAGAGGTCGGGGCGGTCGATGAAGACGCGCAGGCCCCTCTCGCCGAGCGCGGGGTTCTCCTCCTCGGGGAGAGGGAGCCAGCGGAGCGGCTTGTCGCCCCCGGCGTCGAAAGTCCTCACGACGAGGGGCCGGCCGGCGACGGCCTCGGCGACGGCGCGGTAGACCGCCTCCTGGTCGTCTTCCGACGGGACATTCGCCCGGTCGAGGAACAGGAGCTCGGAGCGGAGGAGGCCGATCCCTTCGGCCCCCTGCCCGATCGACTCCTCGGCGTCGGCGAGGCTCCCGGCGTTCCCGAGGACTGCGATCCTCGCGCCGTCCATCGTGAGGGCCGGCTCCATCGCCGCCAGGCGGTCGGCGTGCCGTCGGACCGCGCGCCTTTCACAACGGTCGCGGATCGCCTCGCGCTCGGCGGCGTCCGGCGAGAGGCGCAGCTCCCCGGCGTCGCCGTCGAGGACGGCGGGGGTCCCGTCGGGGACCTCCAGCGCGCGGGCCTCGATCCCCGCGACGGCGGGAATCCCCATCGAGCGGGCCAGGAGCGCGGCGTGCGAGGTCGCGCCGCCCGACACGGTGCAGAAGCCCGCGACGCCTCCCCGCCCGAGGGTCGCCACGTCGGACGGGGAGAGCTCCTCCGCGACGACGATCGAACCCTCCGGCGGCGACGGGGGAACCGAGCCCTGCCCGGCGAGGATCCGGAGGACGCGCCCTCCCGCGTCCCGGAGGTCGGCCGCGCGCGCGGCCAGGGCCGGGTTCGGGAGGAGCGAGATCCGCTCGGCGTAGCGGTGCACCGCCTGGCGGAACGCCCACGCCGCGCTCTTCCCTCCCGCCATCTCGTGCTCGGCCTCGGCGAGGAGGAGCGGGTCCTCGAGGAGCGCGACGTGCGCCTCGAAGATGTCGGCGTGCTCGCTCCCCTGCTCGGCCCCGAGGCGGGCCTCGAGGGAGCGCAGCTGCACCTTCGCCTCCTCGAGGGCGAAGTCGAGGTTCCTCCGCTCCGTCCGCTCGTCCTCTCCCTGCTCCGGGACCTCCGGCTCCTCGCGCTGCAGTCGCGCGACGTTCCCCGCCGCGCAGCCGGGCGCCGTCGGGACGCCGGTCAGGACGCGGCTCTCGCGCCGCGCGGCGCGCGGGGTCGAGGGGAGGGG
>CAZNSS010000541.1:0-3211 GCA_964575465.1 uncultured Holophagales bacterium
GGGCCTTCACGCGGCGGGCGATCTTCTGTCCGTGGCGCATCTCCTCGTCCACGCGGACCGTGAGGAAGCGGAGGATGCTCTCGGAGAGCTTCATCTTCCGCTGGAGCTCCGTGACGGCCTTCGAGCCGGCCCGGAAGAGGAAGTTGTGGTAGGTCGCCTCGGACTTCTTGTTGATCTGGTAGGCGAGGCGGCGGCGGCCCATCGTCTCGTCCTTCTCGATGACGGCGCCGAGGTCGGCCAGGAGCTTGCGGAACTCCTCGACGACGGCCGCCGCTCCCTGCTCGTCCTTGTCGGGGACGACCAGGAAGACCAGGTCGTAGAGACGCTTCGGGGTTTCGGTCACGTTTCCTCCTTGCGGATCGCGGGGCGAGCCCGCGAGGCGCGGCCCATCGGCCGAGCCAAGGGTGTATTCAGCTCGCCGGAACGGTCTCCGGCGCGCGGTTGAAGCGGTTCATGGCGACGTCGATCCCCTCGGCGACGAAGGTCTCGATCGCCTCGCAGGCGACGTCGACGGCCGAGGCGAGAAGGCTCCGCTCGGCCTTCGAGAAACGCTCGAGGACGTAGTCCGCGAGGTCCTCCCCGGGGCGGAAGTGCGGGCCGGCGATTCCCATCCGGAGGCGGGGGAAGTCGTCGGAGCCGAGGCAGTCGATGATGCTCTGGAGGCCCTTCTGCCCTCCCGACGAGCCGGAAGGGCGGATCCGCAGCCGGCCCACGGGGAGAGCGACGTCGTCGGAGACGACGAGCATCCGCTCCCGCGGGACGGCGTGCTTCACGAGCAGCCCCTTGACCGATTCGCCCGAGAGGTTCATGTACGTCTGGGGCTTGGCGAGGAGGACCGGCGTCTCGCCGATCCGTACCCGCCCCGTCAGGGCCCGGCAGTCGAGCCGGTCGACCCGCGCGGGGCGCGCCGGGTCGGCGGCGAGGCGCCGGACGAGAGCGTCCAGGGCCTCGAAGCCGACGTTGTGGCGCGTGCCGACGTAGCGGTCGCCCGGGTTGCCGAGCCCCACGACGAGGGCGAGCTCCGGCAAGCCTACTTCTTCTCCTTCTTCTCGGCCGCCTTCGGAGCGGCCTTCGGGGCGGCGGCCTTCGCGGCGCCTTCCTCTTCCTTCTTGCCCTTCTTCGCGACCTCGGGCTCCGCGGTGGCGGGCGCGGCCGCCTCGGCGCCTTCGGCCACCTCGGCGCGGTGCACCACGATGTGCGCGATGACCCGGTCGGCGTCGCCCAGGACGCGGAGCTTGTCGCCCAGGGCGAGGTCGGCCACGCGGAGGACGCTGCCCGTGTCGAGACCCGAGACGTCGACCTTGATCGACCCCGGGATGTCGGCCGGGAGGCACTCGATCTCGAGCTCGCGGGTGACGACGTCGAGGAGCCCGCCGGTCTTGACGCCGAGGGCGGTCCCGACCGTCTCGACGGGGATCTTCACCTTCAGCTTCCTGTCGAGGAGGATCCGGACGAAGTCGACGTGGATCAGCTCGCGGCGGAGCGGGCTGAGGGCGACGTCGCGGACCATGACGTGCCGCTTCTCGTCGGTCCCCTTCAGCTGGAGGAGGAAGACGGCGTTCTGGTGGAGGCCCTTGCGGAAGAGGCCGAGAAGCGACTTGCGCGGGACGCTGAGGGAGATGGCTTCCATCCCCGCCCCGCCGCCGTAGAGGACGGCCGGGATCAGGTCCTTCTCGCGCATCCGGTTGCAGGCGTTCTTGCCCGTCTCCGTGCGTTTCTCGACCTCGACGATCACGTTTTCCTGGAGCATTCCTTCTTACCTTTCCCCGGGCGGACGGTCCGGCAGGGTCCGGGCGTCCGGTCCGGCGCAGAGCCGCAGATTCTACACGAGCCGGTCCCCGGGCCGCCCAGGGCCCCGAAACCGGGCCGGGAGGTCGAGCGAAGCGGGCTCCGCACCGCCGCGGACGGGGCGCGGTGGGACCCGGGCGGAATCCGGGTCCCGCCGGAACGACTTCAGACGAACAGCGAGGAGACCGAGGTCCCCTCGTGGATCCGGTGGATCGCCTCGCCGAGGAGCGGGCCGATCGAGAGGGGCGCCAGGATCGGGCAGCGGGCCCCCTTCTCGTCGATCGGGAGGGAGTTCGAGCAGAAGACCCGCTCGATCGAGCTCGCGTTGAGCCGGTCGATCGCGGGCCCCGAGAGGACCGCGTGGACGCAGCCGGCGAAGACCCTCTCGGCGCCGGCCTCCTTGAGGGCGGCGACCGTGTTGATGAGGGTCCCGGCGGTGTCGATGATGTCGTCGACGATCAGGACGTTCCGGCCGCGGACGTCGCCGATGACGTGCATGACCTCGACCTCGTTCTTCCCCTTGCGCCGCTTGTCGACGATCGCGAGGGAGACGCCCAGCCGCTTGGCGAAGGCCCGCGCCCGCTCCACGCCGCCCGCGTCGGGCGACACGACGGCCAGCGGGTCGAGCTTGGCGTCGCGGATGGCGTCGAGCAGGACGGCCGAGGCGAAGAGGTGGTCGACCGGGATGTCGAAGTAGCCCTGGATCTGCGCCGCGTGGAGGTCGACGGCCAGAACGCGGTCGGCGCCGGCGGAGGTGAGGAGGTCGGCGACGAGCTTCGCGGTGATCGGGACGCGCGGCTTGTCCTTGCGGTCCTGCCGGGCGTAGCCGTAGTACGGCAGGACCGCCGTCACGCGGGATGCCGAGGACCGCTTGAACGCGTCGAGCATGATGAGAAGCTCCATCAGGTTCGCGTTCACCGGCGGGCAGGTCGGCTGGACGACGAAGACGTCGGCCCCGCGGACGTTCTCCTCGATCTGGCAGTAGTTCTCGCCGTCCGAGAAGTTGTAGAGCGTCACCCGCCCCGCTTCTCTTCCCAGCGCCCTGCAGATCTCACCCGTCAGAGACGGGTGGGCCCGTCCACCGAAGACTTTCAGCTCTCCGTACGGAACCCTCAGCGTCATGGCTCTCTCATCCTGGCTGGGGAGGGAGGATTCGAACCTCCGATAGGCGGTTCCAAAGACCGCTGACTTACCACTTGTCGACTCCCCAGCACCGGGCGGGATATTACCCTGCCCGGCGCGGTGAGCTCAGCGCGCGGCTTTGCTCGCGCGTGAGCGTCGGGACGACCCGGACCGCCGAGCCGGCAGGGAGCCCCTCGAGGCGGCGCGCCGCCTCCGAGGCAGCGGCCAGGTCGGGAAAGAGCCCGAACACGGTCGAGCCGCTCCCGGAAAGCCGGGCCTGGGCCGCACCGGCCGCCGCGAG
>CAZNSS010000542.1:0-3208 GCA_964575465.1 uncultured Holophagales bacterium
AAGAGGAGAAGGAGGAACTCGTCCTCCTCCCAGCGGAAGAGGTGGTCGGTTTCCCGGACGTTCTGCTGCAGGACGCGCGCCATCTCGACGAGGACGGAGGTCGCGGTCTCCTCGCCCGTCGCCGAGACGTCGGCGACGTTGACGATCACCGCCGAGACGACCGACAGGGCGATCCCGTGGCGACGCGAACGCTCGAGCTCGCGCGCGATGACGTCGTCGAAGTACTCGCGGACGTAGAGCCCCGTCACGGCGTCGCGGATACCGGTGTCGGCGCTCATCGAAACACCATCTTACCAGCGGCATGCGGGTCTCACGACGCCTGCGCCGCGGCACGACGAACGGACGCGGGCGCCGTCGGAGCCCGCCGCGGAGGCACTCCTCCGGAACGCTTCAGCGATAGCGGACCTCTGCGGGAGACGTCGGGTGCTCGGGCCCGCCCGACTCGAGCGTCGTCCGGTCGCGCCCGGCCGCCTTGCTCCGGTAGAGCGCCTCGTCGGCCCGCTTGATCAGCCCCGAGACCTCCGCGTGGTCGAACGCCCCGTGGTGGACGGCGACGCCCGCCGAGGCCGTGACGGCGTCCTGGACGTGCGGGATGCGGACGGAGGCGATCGCCGCGCGGACCCGCTCGACCGCCGCCAGGGCCGCCTCGGCGTCCACGTCGACGAGAAGGAGGACGGTCTCCTCTCCCCCGTAGCGACCCGCGAGGTCGATGCCCCGCACCGCGCCGGCGATCGCTCGTCCCGACTGCGCGAGGACCTTGTCCCCGGCCTGGTGGCCGTAGCGGTCGTTGAACCGCTTGAAGTGGTCGATGTCGAGCATGACGAGGGCGAGCGAGCTCCCGCTCCGCTCGGCCCGGGCCAGCTCTCTCCGGGCCCGCTCGAGGAACGTCGCCCGGTTGGGAAGTCCGGTCAGGGCGTCGGTCGTCGCCCTCTCGACGAGCTGCCGTCCCTGGTCGGCCACCGCGACGAGGAGGATGGCCGTGAAGAGGAGGAACGCGGGGCCCAGGAGCGGGGGCGGAGAGAGGCCCGGGAGGACGCCTTCCGTCACGGCGGTGTCGAGGAGCGCGGCGAGGAGGAGCGCCGCCGTCGCGGCGAACAGGAGGGCGCCGTCGGGCCGCCGCAGCCGGGCCAGCTCGAGGAGCGCGCCCCCTCCGAAGAGGACGAGCGAGGCCGCTCCCAGGAGCGCCGCGGCCGCCTCCGCGGACGGGAAGCCGAGCGTCACGGCGAGCCCGGCCGCCGGAACGGCGAGGAGGGCGAGGCGAGGGAGGGAGTGGGGCAGCTCGAGGAAGCGGAGGAGAAGGAGCCAGGCCAGGGCCGGAAGGAGGAGCGCGAGCGAGGCCCGGAGGGCCCCTGGGCCGCCCGTCCAGATCGGCAGGCCCGCGACGAGGTAGGTCGCGATCCCCGCTGCGAGGAGGGCGTAGAGGAGGAGGTCCCGCCGGTTCCGGTCCCGGGCGAAGAAGAGGAGGGCGACGAGCCCCAGCGTCGCGATCGCGACCGCGGAGGCGGCCGGGACGACGAGCGCCGGCACGAGATCCGTCACGACGGCCGGGGGGTCGCCGACGGCTCCGGTGGCCGCGCCCGGAGCCGGGACGGCCGCGAGGGAGAGCACGGTTGAGAGCAACGAAGACGATGATAGGCGCGCTCGGCGGCGCCCGCCCGCGACGCTCAGCTCCTCCCGGCGGCCTCCGCTTCCTTCTTTTTCGCGAGGCTCGCGGCGGTCATCGTCGGGCAGTAGTTGCCGAGCTCCTCGAGCATCAGGCACTCCTCGCTTCCGCAGACCGGGCACGTGGTGCAGGCAGTCGCCGGTTCCTCCACCAGGACCTGGGCGTTTCGGCGGGAGGACCGGGTTTCGGCGTTCATGTCGCCCTCCTCGGGCGCCTCGCGGGGCGGGCACCCATTCGCACCCGATCTTACTGCATCGCAGCATTCCGCACGCCTCGAACGCCCCTCTCCCCGGGAGGGGTCCCGGCGTACCATCTGACCGTGCCCCTGTTCGAAGGAAGGACGGGCAGCGATGCCCGGTTGAAGGAGGCCGTCGAGGAGTGCCGGCGCCGCCTCCGCGAGGAGCCGGGAGATGCCGCCGCCGCGCTGCGCCTCGCCGACGCTCTCGCCGCGGGGGGTGACACGCGGGAGGCGGTCCAGGTCCTGAGCCGGGCGGGGCCTCGCCTCCAGAAGGCCGGGAAGCTCGTCGAGGCGATCGCCGTCTACAAGAAGGTCGAGGAGCTCGACCCGAAGGCCGAGGTGACCTCGAGCTTCCTCTCCCAGATCGAGCTGAAGAAGATCCTCGACGCGGCGGCGAAGGCGGCCCCGGCTGCCCCGCCGCCTCCCGCCGCGACGCCCCCCGCCGAGGTGGCCGAGAGGCGCAGGAAGTCGGAGAAGGTCCACGCCCTCCGGAAGGAGATCCCGCTCCTCAAGGACATCCCGCCGTTCCTCTTCGACGTCGTCCTCGAGAAGGTCCACCTCCGGACTCTCCTCCCCGGGCAGACGCTCTTCACGGAGGGGGAGACCGGGAGCTCGATCTTCTTCGTCGCGGGCGGGGAGCTCGTCGTCTCCGCGAAGGGCGACGCGGGGGGGCCGGTCCTCCTCGGCACCCTGGGGCCGGGAGACGTGGCCGGGGAGATCTCCTTCCTGAGCGACGTCCCGAGGACGGCCACCGTCGCCGCGCGGAAGCGGGCCGAGCTCCTCGAGCTCGACCGGAACGCGCTCTCCCCTCTCGTGAAGAAGCACCGGCACATCGCGGACGCGCTCTCCCGCCTCTTCGCCGAGCGGGTCCTCGACGGCGTCCTCGCGCGCTCGCGCCTCTTCGGAGTCCTCCCCCGCACCGACCGCGACGCCCTCGCCCGGCGGCTGAAGCCCGTCGCGGCGAAACCCGGCGAGGTCCTCGTGCGGGAGGGCGCCGCCGACGCCGGCCTCTTCCTCGTCAAGCGGGGCGCCGTCCGCGTCACCATCCGGCGCGGAACGCGCGACGTCGCCCTCGCCCTCCTCACGCCGCACGAGTTCTTCGGCGACGTCGCCACGGTCCGCCGCCGCCCGCGGGGCGCGAGCGTCACCGCCGTCACCGACGCGGAGCTCCTCTGGCTCTCCGGCCCCGACCTCCTCGCCCTCCTCGCACAGCGCCCGGGCCTCTCCGCCGCGCTCGAGGAGATCCAGCTCGAGCGGTTCGCGCGGAACGCCGAGACGCTGGCGAAGAACGGGTGAGCGCGGCTCCG
>CAZNSS010000543.1:0-3203 GCA_964575465.1 uncultured Holophagales bacterium
CGGGGGGCGCCTTCGCCGGCGCGGGCGCCGCGGCGGGAGCCGGCGCGGCCGCGAGAGGGAGGAGGAACGCAAGGAGCGCGGCGGACGGGCGCATGGGTCCCCCAAACTTTCGAGTGTTAGGCAACTATCTAAATGAAGGTGGACCCGCCTGCGGTCCGCGTCAAGAGTGGATATGATTCCGTCGTCTCCCACCGTGCCCCCGAGGAGGCCGACCGTGCTCAAGTGGGTCCAGTGCGTCCGCCGCCGCCCCGAGCTGTCCGTCGTCGAGTTCCGCCGCCACTGGGTGGAGTACGGCGAGGCGATCGTCACCCTCGGCGCCGAGATCGGGGCCGTCAGGATCGAGGTGAGCGCCGCGCTCGCCGTCGAGGCGAACTCCGAGTGGCAGCTCCAGCGGGGCTCCGCGGCCCCCTTCGACGGTCTCGCCGAGATCCACTTCTCGGGAAGCGCGCCGCAGTTCTTCGAGACCCTGAAGCAGCCGGGCACGAAGGAGCGCGTCGCCAGGCTCCTCGTCCTCCAGGAGGAGTTCGTCGACATCCCCCGCTCCTGCTTCTTCTTCGCCTCGCAGGACGTCGAGGCGGAGTTCGCGCTCCCCCCCGACTGAGCTCCCCTACTCCGCCGCCTCCATCGGCACGAAGCTGCCGTCGTGCGTCCCGGCTCCTCCCGGGACCGGGCCGTCGTTGACGACGGCGTAGGCGAGGAAGCGCTCGTTCCCCGAGACGCGCGAGACCCTCACGTACCCCTCGTGGAGCGCCCAGTTCAGGAGGACCCGGTCCACCTGGAACCACTCGCCCGGCCCCAGGACGACGTCGCGCGAGGTGCCGATCTTCCGCCCGCCGACCGGCTCGAAGACCTCGTAGCGGAGCGTCACCGACCCGCCGTCGGATCCGGCGTTCACGACGGCGAGGTTCGTCCTTGCCTCGTCGTCCTGCCGGAGGCCGAAGAGCCACGCCTCCCGGAAGGCGCACTCCGTGACGGGGGCGCCCGGGGTGAAGAGGCCGTGCCCGCCCCCGCCGGAAGCGGGCGCCGCGGTCCTCGCGCCCGCGTACCCCTGCGCGGGGCGGCCCGACGCGGTCTCGAAGGAGACGAACAGGGCTCCCGCGTAGCCTCCGCCTCGCCCCCCGATCGGGAGCCCCCGCTTCCTGAGGCGGTCGACGATCCCGGGGAGGATCTTCTGCTCTCCCGCCGCGAGCGCCTCGGCCGCCTCGAAGCGACGGGGGGAGCCGGTCGAAAGCGACTCGACCCAGAGGAGCCGCGCGGTGACCGATGCGCTCCCCGGGTTCGCGAGGACGAGCTCGCTCTCGAAGCCGGACGTCTCGACGACGACCGGGACGACCTGGGTCCCGACGGGGCGCACCGGGAGCGCCGGCGCGACGTACGAGCCGTCGTTCGTCCCGTTGTCGTTGACGACGGCGTAGGCCCAGAACGGTCCCGGTCCCGAGACCCGCTCGACGACGGCCCAGCCGTTCGTGAAACCGGCCCGGGCGAGGACCGAGTCGAGCTGGACCCACTCCCCGGGGCCGAGCGAGATCTCCGCCAGGGGATACGACTGCCCGGCGGAGGTGAGCGTGACGCGGAAGGTCGTCGTCCCGGCAACCGCGCCGGAGACGAGCGCGAGGTTCGTCCGGTCGGCGGCGGTCTCCCGGAGGCCGTAGAGGACCGCCTTCTCCGCGAGGAGGTCCTGCGCCCGCGGCGCCGGGTAGGCGAGCCCCGCGCGTCCGGTCCCCGACGGGGTCGTCGTCCGCGCGAGGACGACGCCGTCCGACGAGGCCGCGAGCCCCGTCAGCTCGACGCGGAGGGTCCCTCCCTGCGACCCCTGCGCGGCGTCCGGGATCGCGAGCCCCTTCGATCGGAGCCACGCGAGGGCGTCGGGGAAGCGCTTTTCCTCCCCGCGCCCGAGAAGCTCCGAGGTCGAGCCCCCCCCGGCCCCTCCGAAGAGCGGCGCGGGCGTGTACGTCGCGCGGAGCGTCGCGGTCCCCGTGCCGCGGTTCGCGACGACGAGCTCGGTCGAGTAGTGCGAGTCGTTCTTCCCGGTCGCGTCCAGGACGATCGGCACCTGACGCACCGCGGTGGGGCTCGTCGTCGCCAGGCGGAAGACCTCGCCCCCGGCCGGGTCGGTCACGTAGACGTCGCCCCGCGCGTCCTCGCCGATGTCGGTCACGCTCGCGATCGTCCGCCCGCCGGCGGGGACCCATTCCCCGGCGTGATTCCGCGCGTCGGTGGCGGCGTTCCCGAGGCGGCGGACGCTGAAGATCTCCCCGGAGCAGTAGTCGGCGAACAGGTACCGTCCCGCGATCTCGGGGACGGACGCCCCGCGCGACACGACGCCCCCCGTCACGGAGCAGCGCTGCGGGCTCGAGCCGTGCGCGTACTCCACGATCGGCAGCGTCAGCCCGGGGACCAGGCACCCGGTCGCCGGGTTGTAGCAGTGCGCCCCTTCCATCCGCCGCCAGCCGTAGTTCTCCCCCCCGGCCGAGGAGGCGGGCTGGAAGTCCACCTCCTCCCACGCTCCCTGGCCGACGTCGCCGATCCAGAGGTCGCCCGTGAGGCGGTCGAAGGAGAAGCGCCACGGGTTGCGCAGCCCCTTCGCCCAGATCTCGGGGAGCGGGCTGGTCCTCCCGGCGTACGGGTTGTCCGCCGGGACGGCGTACTCCTTCCCCGGGTCCCTCGCGTCGACGTCGATCCGGAGGAGCTTGCCGAGCCAGCTGCCGTCGCCCTGCGCCAGGTTCTGCGGGTCGCCGTTGCCACCGCCGTCGCCGAAGCCGAGGGTGAGCGCGCCGTCGATCGGGGAGAACGCGAGGTGTCCCCCGTTGTGGTTCGAGGAGGGCTGGGCCTGCCGGAGCAGGACGCGCTCGCTCCCGGCGTTCGCGACGTCGGGGTTCGAGGAGAGGCCGAACTCGGAGACGACCGTGTTCCCGGACGGGTCGGTGTAGTTCACGAAGAAGCGCCCGTTCCGGTAGTACTCGGGGTGGAACGCGAGCCCGAGGAGCCCCCGCTCGCCGCCGGCGCTGATCCGCGCCGAGAGGTCGAGGAAGCTCGTCCCGAGGAGGACGCCGTTCTTCACGACCCGGATCCGCCCTCCCTGCTCGACGACGAAGAGTCGCTCGAAGTCCCCCGCGGGCGCCGCCACGCGGAGCGGGGCCGAGAGGCCCGAGACGACGAGGACCGGCGCGACCGCGGCCGCGGCCGGCGCGGCCGGGAGGAGC
>CAZNSS010000544.1:0-3202 GCA_964575465.1 uncultured Holophagales bacterium
TCCAGCTCTTCCCGCCGTCCGTCGTCCGGTAGAGGCCGCGCTCGCCGCCGTCGGTATAGAGAGGACCCATCGCGGCGACGAAGACGACGTCGGGGTTCGTGGCGTCGACGAGGACCTTTCCGACATGGTGGGAGTCCGGCAGGCCGGTGTTCGTCCACGTCTTCCCGCCGTCGCCCGATCGGAAGACGCCGGTCCCGGCGTACGTCGTCCGGCTCGAGTTCGCCTCGCCGGTCCCGGCCCAGAGGACGTTCCCGTCGGCGTCGCCGACGGCGATCGCCCCCAGCGTCATCGACGACTCGTGGTCGAGGAGAGGCGTCCAGCTCCCCCCTTCGTTGTCGGTGCGCCAGAGCCCGCCGGAGGCGAACGCCACGAAGAGGGTCCCGGGCCTCTTCCTCGGGCCGTCGATGTCGACGATCCGGCCGCCCTGGACCTCGGGCCCGACGTTCCGGAACTTCAGGCCCGCGAAGGGCGTCGCCTTCTCCATCGCGAGACGGCGCTCGTAGCCGGCGAGGCGCGCCGAGGCCGGCATTCCCTTCGCGGGAGGGTGGAAGCGCGCCGCCTCTTCGGACTTCGTGGCGGGCGGAGCGGCGAGGAGCGGGCACGTGGAGACCAGGAGGAACGCGGAGATCGCGGCGCGGCTGCTCATTCGGAACCCTCGTGCCGATCGTACAGGCTCGAGTCCGCGTCTTCGCGGAGGCCGCACAGAGTCTAGAGCGCAGACCGGACCCCGCACCTCGCAGCTCCGGACACAGATGGGGGGCCAGGATCGGAATGGAATCCGGCAGGAGGTGACCGCATGGCCAGTGACGGTGAGAGTCCGGGCAAGGCTCCCGGCGATCCGTACGGCGAGATCCGGGCGCTCCTGACGAGCCCGAAGTCGGCGGATCTCCACGGGGCTCTCGAGCTCGCCGGCGGCTGGGTCATCCCGGTGCTCGTCGACCACCTCGAGGCCGGCGACGTGAAGGCGCAGCTCGCCGTGGGCACGCCCTCGGGAGGATCGGCGCGGACGCCATCGGCCCGCTCCTGGCGAGGTACGACTCCGTCGCGGACCCGTCGGTCCGGCCGTTCGTCCCCCACGCGCTCGGGAAGATCGAGTCCCCGCACGTCGCCGAGGCGTTGCCGCTGATGCTCGTGGCGACGCGATCGGGGGAGCTCGAGACCCGCGACACCGCCGCCCGGGCGCTCGGCCGGATGGCGGACTCGATCCCCGCCGGAGGGATGCCCGGGGAGCTGCGCCGCGAGGCCGACGAACGGCTCCACGCCCTCCTGGCCGAACCGAACGCCGCGGTGAGGGCCAGGGCCGTGCGGAGCCTCGGGAAGCTCGCGAACGCGGGCCACATGACGATGGAGGGAAAGGCGATGCTCGCGTCGGTCTGCCGGCGCCTCCTCGGGCAGGACGAGCTTCGACCGGGACCGGGCGTGCGTCGTCCGGAAGGAGGCCGAGCAGGCCCTCCGTTCCGCCCTGGACCGATCCACGGCCGCCGACACGGATTCCGGGCCTGTCGTATAACCGCGCCCGATGAAGCTCGTCACGTTCGTCCGCCCCGGCGGCGATCCCTCCGGGCTGCCCGGGGTCGCCCTTCCCGGCGCCGGGGTCATCGACCTCGGCCGCGCGTCCGAGGCGTTCCGCGGCCTCTCCGTCCTCGACATCGTGAAGCGGCACGAGGAGCTCCTCCCCGAGGCCCGGGCCCTCTCCAGCGGGGAGGCCTCGCTGCCGATCGGGAGCCTCCTTCGCGAGGACGAGGCCCGCCTCCTCGCTCCCCTCCCTCGCCCCGTCTCCGTCCGCGACGGCTACGCCTTCCGCCAGCACGTCGAGACGGCCCGCAGGAACCGAGGCCTCGCGATGATCCCGGAGTTCGACGAGTTCCCCGTCTTCTACTTCACGAACGCCCTCGCCGTCATCGGCCCCGGGGAGCTGCGCGTCGGCGGGCGGCGCCTCGAGAAGCTCGACTTCGAGCTCGAGTGCTTCGCCGTGATCGGAAAGACGGTCACGAACCCGACCCTCGGGGAGGCGGACGACGCCATCCTCGGCTACGGCGTCATGAACGACCTCTCCGCCCGCGCCCTCCAGATGGAGGAGATGAAGCTCAACCTCGGCCCGGCCAAGGGGAAGGACTTCGCGACGGCGATCGGACCGTGGCTCGTCACCAAGGACGAGCTCTCCGGCCGCCTTCGCCCCTCGCCGAGGGGGAACGTCCTCGACGCCCGGATGACCGCCCACGTCAACGGCGTGCAGGTCTCGGAGGGGAACGTCGCCCGGATGGACTGGACGTTCGCCGAGATCGTGAAGCGCGCCGCAGACGGCGTGACCCTCGAGCCGGGCGAGGTCATCGGCTCCGGCACCGTCGGCACCGGCTGCTTTCTCGAGCTGAACGGCTCGGGGATCACGAAGGACCAGTGGCTCCGCCCCGGCGACGTCGTGAGCCTCGCCATCGAGGGCCTCGGGACGCTGACCCACAAGATCGTGGAGGACCCCGCGAAGTGAAGGACGACCTCCTCGCGCTCCAGGACTACAACCTCTGGGCGAACCGGCTTCTCCTCGAGTCGCTCTCGCCGCTCCCGCACGAGGACTACGTCCGCGAGCTGGGGGGCGGGTGGCCGTCGATCCGGTCGACGCTCGTCCACCTCGCCGGCGCGACGCGAGCCTGGGCCGATCGCTTCGAAGGCCGCGACGCGACCGTCCTCCCGACCGTCGAGGAGGTCCCGGCGCTCGCCGACGCCGCGCGGATGCTGAACGGGGCCGACGCGCGGATCTCGGCATTCGTCGGGACGGCGACCCCGGAGCAGCTCCGTTCCGCCCTCGTCTGGAAGAACCTGAAGGGCGAGGAGAAGGCTGCTCCGCTCTGGGCCGTCCTCCGCCACACCGTGAACCACGCCTCCTACCACCGCGGCCAGGCCGCCGCGATGCTGAAGCGCCTCGGTGGAACGCCGATGGCCACCGACCTCGTCCGCTGGGCGATCGAGCGCCAGGCGGCCGGCGCCTTCGCGGAGTGAGATCTTGATCGAGTCCTCCTTCGACCGCCTCGTCCGGCGCGGCCTGATCCTCGCGATCGGGAACCTCGTGACGCCCGTCTACTTCCGCTGGCTCAACTCGGTGAGGGCGGAAGGGGACGATCTCCTGAAGACGCTCCCGAGGAAGAACGTCATCTTCCTCTCGAACCACCAGACCTACTTCACCGAGGCGATCGCCTTCTTCGACCTC
>CAZNSS010000545.1:0-3201 GCA_964575465.1 uncultured Holophagales bacterium
ACATCATGTACGCCGTCGTCAAGGAGCGGACGCGCGAGATCGGCGTGAAGATGGCGCTCGGCGCGAGGGCTTCGTGGATCACCGGCCCGTTCGTCCTCGAAGGGCTCTCGTACACCCTCGTCGGGGGCGTGGCCGGGATGCTCATCGCAACGCTTCTCGTCCTCGGGATGAGCTTCATCCCGACCGACGGGAACCAGGTGATGGAGTTCCTCGGCACCCCGAAGCTCTCTCTCCCGATCGGCATCGCCACCGCTTCGATCCTCGGCGTCATCGGCCTCCTCGCCGGCTACTTCCCGGCGCGCCGCGCCGCCGCCATCGACCCTGCCTCCACCCTCCGCTACGAGTAGGAGCCCGCCATGTCGAGCCGCAGAGAGAAGACCGTCAGCGAGACGTCCCCCGCGAACGGACGCCCCATCATCGAGATGGTCGGGATACGGAAGGTCTACGACACGGGCAAGGTGAAGGTGGAGGCTCTCAAGGGCATCGACCTCAGGATCGAGAAGGGCGAGTTCGTGGCGATCGTCGGTCCGTCGGGCTCCGGGAAATCGACCCTGATGAACCTCGTCGGCTGCCTCGACACGCCCTCGGGGGGTGACTACTTCATCGGGGGCGAGAAGGTCGCCGGGCTCTCCCGCGACCAGCTCGCCGACGTCAGGAACCGCCGCGTCGGGTTCGTCTTCCAGGCCTTCAACCTCCTGCCGCAGATCTCGGCCTTCGAGAACGTCGAGATGCCGCTCGTCTTCGGGGGCGTGCCGCCGAGGGTCCGCCGGGCGAAGGTGGCCGAGCTCCTCGACCGGGTCGGCCTCGGCGACCGGATGGACCACAGGCCGACGGAGCTCTCGGGCGGCCAGATGCAGCGCGTCGCGATCGCGCGGGCCCTCGCGATGGACCCCGACATCGTCCTCGCCGACGAGCCGACCGGGAACCTCGACACGACGTCGGGGACCGACATCATGGGCGTCTTCCTCGACCTCTGGAAGCAGGGCTCGACGCTCGTCGTCATCACGCACGACATGGCGCTCGCCCGGCGCGCGAGCCGGATCGTCGAGATCCGCGACGGGCGGATCGTGAGCGACCGGGCGGCGGAGGAGGCGGCGTAAAGGGTCGGCGGAACGCCCTCGCGTGACCACCGGGCGTCGTGGCGCAGGACGGCGAGCCGGAGAGGTCACGCATGTCTCTCGTCCCGCCGGGACCCCTCCCTTGCCCCGCAGGCGTTCCTCGTCCGTCGTCTCAGCCCAGAACGCCGGTCCTTCGCCAGTTCGCGATGCGGCTCAGGTGGTACTGGAAGTAGAGCGTGTTGAAGAAGAACGTGATCACGCCGCTCAGCCTCAGGCCGACGGGTTCTTCCGACTGGAAGTGCCTCTCGAGGGTGTCCCTGAGGGCAAAGGCCCCGACGAGGAGGCAGACGACACCTCCGAGCTGGACCACCCTCGCGAGGATATCGACGGAGTCGTTCGGTTGGACGGCGTTCGCGATCGTCAACAGGATCTCGACGGAGAAGCAGACGGCATAGAACACGTAGTAGAGCGTCGACCGATTCGACGGGTCGAGCTTCTTCGCGTACGCCGCCTGGCGGAACGCCCAGACGATGAGGAAGATCCCGCAGGTCACGATTCCGAGCAGGAGAACGAGGGCCCAGTGCATTTCCGGCGGGTCGGGGTATGCCCCGGCCTGTCCATGGGCAGGTGCCTTCTCCGCTCGGTACTGTCGCGCGGCTGCATGCGCCCGGGGACCTCCGGACGGCAGGACCGGTGGTGGTGCGGTCAACGGCGCCGTTCCCGCTCCGACGACCTGCGAAGCAGCGACCCAGTCGGCAGAATCCTCTCGGCGTACCCAGTCCGTGGGTGCCACGGACCCCTGCGTGACGAACGTCCCGAGCTCCTCGAGGGTGTACGGGCCATACTGCTCGTCGCCCCGGCCCACGAAGTACTTCATCGTCTCCCCCCTGGTCGGTTCCATTGTACGGACACGGTCAGCGGACAAGAGGGGCGCGCATGTCGTGACGTCCGCGACGGCGGGGGCGCGAGCGATCTGCTGGAGCAGGAGTCGGCCCGGACGTCGGAGTCGGACCGTGGGAGATCCCGGAAGGAGTCGGCTCAGAGGAAGGCGCGGAGGCTCTCGTCGATCCCCTTCCGCATCTCGTACCACCAGTCGAGCGCGGCCTCGTGCCGGTCCTTCTCGAACGCGTCGACCCAGCGGGCGAGCCCGGGGTCCGCGTCTCCCTCGACGTCGCGCCGCCGCTTCAGGTACGACGCGACGAACTCGACGTCGCGCTCCGACTCCCAGAAGACCGAGGCGTTCCGGCTGTTGATCCGGCTCGCGGTGACGGCGATCGCCCTCAGGTACTCGTCCTTCAGGCCGTAGACCGCGCCGACGATGTCGGGGAGCATCTCCTCGGCCCAGCCGCGGTGGAAGCGGCAGACGCCCATGTCGTCGATGGCGAGCTCGGCCATCATCCGCTCGGCAGAGACGCGCCCGAGGGTCCGGGGCGGGAAGAACTCGGGGCCGTAGAACATGTAGTACTTGCCCATCATCGGCATCGGCGCGAGGGCGCCCGGGGTCCAGTACTGGTTCGGCACCATCCAGCCGCGACGCCCGGAGGCCAGGTAGACGAACCTGTCCAGTATTCGCCTCCCTTTCTCGCGGTGGACCCGCCGGGCCCACTTCCGCGGGCCTTCCGAGAGGTCGAGGATCCCGCGGCGGGAGAGGATCGACCCGATCAGCTCGACGCCGAGCTCGGCGTTGTGCGCCGAGTCGGCGACGACGTCGAAGCCGGCGGTCTCCCAGCGGGGGAGACGGGAGACGCCGAGCTCTTCCGGCGACAGGTCGCCGTCGAGGAGGCACTCCATGAGCCAGGCGAGAACGCCGCCGAGCGAGATGGCGTCGAAGCCCGCCGCGTCGGCCTTCCCGTTCAGGAGCTCGGCGGCACGCTGGTCGAAGACGCCGCAGAGCGGGCCCATCGTCTGGTACGGCTCGAAGTCCTTCTTGAACTCGTCGCGCAGCTTCTTGCAGACGGCCGCGCACGGCTCCCCGCAGGTCGACTGCTGCCTCCTGGCGATCGTCTCCTCGTTGAACTGCGCGAGGTAGTGGGGAACGATCAGCCGTTCCCAGAGCTCGTTTCGCTGGCCTTCGGTGAAGTGGAGGGAGCGGTAGTTGAACGCCATGAGGCGCCCCTTCACCGTGGCGAAGTTCACGCCGAAG
>CAZNSS010000546.1:0-3197 GCA_964575465.1 uncultured Holophagales bacterium
CTCCCGTGTCGTGGGCGAGGACCGCGCAACCGGCGGCCATCGCCTCGAGGAGGACGAGGGGCGCCGCCTCGCTGTCGCTCGGGAGGAGGAGGAGGTGGCTCTCCGCGAGCCGGGGAGTGACGTCCTCGACGTGACCTTCGAACGCGCAGCGGCCGAGGACGCCGAGGTCCCGCGCGCGCCCCTCCACCCGGGAGCGGTCGGGGCCGTCGCCGAGGAACGTGGCGTGCGCGTCGAGCCCCGCCGCGGCGAGCCGGGCGAGGACCTCGACGACGAGCGCCTGTCCCTTCCTCGCGTCGAACGCCCCGACGTGGACGAGCCGGTACGGCGGGGACGGGGGGGAGGGCGTCTCGACGAAGGCGGCCGGAGGGAGGCCGTCCAGGACGACGCTGATCTTCCCGGGCGGGACACCGTGTTCCAGGAGGGCCGCGCGGGTCGCCTCCGAGACCGCGAGGAAGCGGTCGGCGAGCGCGTACTTCCGTCGGGCGAGGGGCCCGTCGCCGGGACGGAAGATGACCCTTCGGTGGACGACGAGCGGGACCATCCGCGAGGTGCCGCTCCAGACCGCGGCGCCGTGGGCCTTCGCGTCGCCTGCCCACACGACCTCGGGCCGGCTCCGCCGGACGGCGCGGGCCAGGCGGAGGAGGAGCCTCGGCGAGGCTTCGAACCCTCCGGGGAGAGGGACGACGTCGAGTCCCGCCGAGGCGGCCCTTCCGGCGAGGATCGACCCTTCCAACGCTCCTACGGAAAGCTCGTGCCCGCGCGCGGCGAGCTCGCGCGCGAGAAGGAGCGCCTGGACCTGTCCGCCGCGCCAGACCCTGCCGAGGTCCACGGCGAGGATTCGCATCCCGTCGAGGATAATCGACCGATGCGGCCCCCCGTCTCGGTCGTCTTCATGGTGAAGGACGAGGCCGACCGACTCGGGCCGTCGCTCGCCTCGGTCGGCTGGGCCGACGAGGTCCTCGTCGTCGACACCGGTTCCGCCGACGGGACGATCGAGCTGGCCCGGGGTGCCGGAGCGCGTGTCGAGTCGATACCGTGGGAGGGGTACGTCGCGTCGCGAAACCGGGCCCTCGCGCTCGCCACGCACGACTGGGTCCTCGTCCTCGACGCCGACGAACGCGTGTCGGAGGAGCTCGCGCGGGCCCTCCTCGAAGCGGTGGAGGCGCCGGGGAGCGCCGCGGCCTTTCGAATGCCGCGCCTTTCCCACGTCGGCGGAAAGCCGGTCCGGCACGGCACCTGGTGGCCCGATCGCAAGCTCCGCCTCGGCCTTCGTTCGCGCGGGCTTCGCGCCGGAGGGGGCCGGGTCCACGAGACGATCGAGATCGACGGGGAGGTGCGGGACCTGCCGTACCCGCTCCTCCACTTCCCCTACCGCGACGTCTCCGACGCCGTGCGGAAGGCGACGATCTACGCCCGCTCCTCGGCGCTCGACCGCTTCGACCGCGGCCACCGGGGAAGCATCCTCTACCTCCTCCTGCGGCCGCCGGTCGAGTTCCTCCGGAGCTGGGTCCTGAAGCGGGGGTTCCTCGACGGTCGCGCGGGCTTCGGCGTCGCCCTCCTCCACGCCGGCGGGTACCTCCTCCGGGCCGCGTTCCTCATCGAGGAGACGGAGAAGGAGAGGGCCCGCCGCGGGAGCTGAGGCTCAGCGCGGGCCGACGGGAAGGGGCGCGAGGCCGGCCGGGTCGTTCGACGCGTTGTCGATCCTCGCGACGGAGGCGACGACGGCCCCTCCTTCCGGGGTGACGAGGAGCGTCGCTCCCTCGACGACTCCTCCCGCGAAGAGCGCGGCGACGGAGTCGAGCTGGACGACTCGCCCGGGACCGACATCGACGACGAGCTCGCCCCGCCGGCCGTCCCCGGCGAGGAGGACGAGCCGGACGCGCGACGCGGCCTCCGGCGCGACGAGGACGAGGTTCGAGCGGGCCGCGGGCGACTCGTCGAGGCCCGCGAACGCGACGGGCCTCGACGGCCGCGCCTCGCCGCCGTGCGGGACGCACGGGAGGTCCTGCGAGGAGGCGCCCGTCTCCGGCTCGCTCCGCGTCACGGCGAGGGGGAGGATCGGCTCCGTCGACGAAAGGGTCACCGCTCCGGCGCCGGGCGCCTTCGACGGGAAGAGGAGGGCGAGGAGGTCGGAAACGACGCGAAGCTCTCCCGCCCCCAGGACGAGACGCGCCGTCTCCGGGCCGCTTGCGTCCCGGGGGAGGAGCGTCGCGTCGACCGCGGCGCCGGACGGCGCGAGCAGGAACAGGTCGCTCCGGAAGAACGCCCCGTTGCGCCCTTCCGCCGAGGCGACGGCCGGGACGGTCCACGCGGAACCGGCGGAGTCGAGGGGAAGCGCCGGCACGCGCCAGGGGTCGTTCGTCGGGCCGTTCGAGATCGCGGTCCCGTAGGTCTGGACGCGGCCCGACAGGACCGTCACGCGGACCGACGCGCCCGGCTCTTCCCCGGAGAGGAGGTCGTCGAGCTGCGCGCGCCGGAGCGCCGCGAGCTCGACGCGGAGCGAACGCCGCAGGGTGCCGGAAGGGCCGATCACGGCGACCTCGGCCGCGGAGGCCTCGAACGGTGCGAAGAGGGAGACGTTCAGCCGCTCGGCGCGAGGGTCCCTCGGCCCGAAGAGGAGTGCCGTCGCGTCCCGCCCGAGGACGCTCTCCCCGGCGCGCGCCACGGGGAACGAGAGCCCGAAGGTGCCGGCCTCGGCCACGTTGAAGACGCGCGCCGACGCGGCGACGGCGGCGGCGTCGCCGGAGACGACGCGGAGGCGGAGCGGCGAGGCGACCCTTCCCGGCGTGTCGAGGAGCCCGGCCGTCGCGAAGGCGCGGCTGGAGAGGGGGGGCACCGAGAGGGTGAAGGCCGCCGAGGCGCCGTCGAGGAGGAGCGCCTCGAGGACGAGCGGCGACGTCGACGCGTTGCCGACGCTGAGCGACGTCTCGTACCGCGAGCCGTTCGCCCCGTCGGCGCGCACGATCGCGGGGACGAGGAGGTCTCCCTCCGCGACGGGGCCGGGCGGAGCGGGCGAGAGCACGAGCCGGGAGCCGGACGGCCTCGGCACGAGGCCCTCGAGGAGAAGTCCCTCCGCCTTCCTCGCGGGCGCGACGGCAACGTCGTCGAGCGTCGCGACGACGGCCGGGGCGAAGGCGCCCGCGAGCGCCAGGTCGAGGCGGGGGCCGCCGGAGAGCCGGACCGAGAGACGCTTCGCC
>CAZNSS010000547.1:0-3196 GCA_964575465.1 uncultured Holophagales bacterium
CTTCCATCTCGTTGTAGACCATCTCCTTCGGCGGGAGGACGACGCGGTAGTCGTCCGAGACGATCGGCCCGCCGGGGAGCTTCGCGACGGCCTGCCGGATGATCCGGAGCGACTGGCGCATCTCCTCCATCCGGACGAGGTAGCGCGAGTAGTTGTCCCCCTCGTTCGCCACCGGCACGTCGAAGTCGACCTCGCCGTAGAAGTCGTACGGCCTGTCCTTCCGGACGTCGTACGTGCCCCCGGAGGCGCGCAGGCACGGCCCCGTGAAGCCCCAGGCGATCGCCTGCTCCTTCGTGACGACGCCCGTTCCGCGCATCCGCCGGTGGAAGATCCGGTTCTTCGTCAGGAGGGTGTCGACCTCCTGGATGTGGGTGGTGATGCTCTTCTCGAGCTGTGCGCACCACTCGGCGAAGTTCGGCGGGACGTCCAGCGAGAGGCCGCCGATCCGCGCGTAGCTCGACGTCAGGCGTGCGCCGCAGCACGCCTCGAGGAGCGAGTAGATCTCCTCGCGGGCCTGGTAGGCGTACCAGTAGGTCGTCAGGCCGCCGAGGTCGACGAGGTTCGCCGCGATGCAGACCATGTGGTCCATGATTCGCGAGAACTCGCCGAGGATCGTCCGGACCGCCTTCGCCCGCGCGGGGATCTCGAGGCCGAGCATCTGCTCGACGGCCCGTGCGTAGCCGTTGCCGTTGATCATCGGGGAGCAGTAGTTCAGGCGGTCCGTGTAGGGGATCACCTGCGTGTACGTGTGCGTCTCCGACATCTTCTCGAAGCAGCGGTGGAGGTAGCCGCACTCCCCCTCGGCCGCCACGATCCGCTCGCCGTCGACGCGGAGGACGACGCGGAGCGTCCCGTGCGTCGCCGGGTGCGACGGCCCGAAGTTGAGCGTCATCGTCTCGAAGACGTCCTCGTCGAGGTCCGTCCTCGCGGCGAGCGCGGTCTGAAGGACGTCCTCCTCGGTGCAGAGCCAGCGCTGCCCGGCCTCGTAGTCCTTCCGGAGCGCGTGGCCGACGAAGCCGTTGTGCGTGAGGAGCCGCGCGAGGTTCGGGTGCCCGTCGAAGCGGATCCCCATCAGGTCCCACGCCTCGCGCTCGAACCAGTTCGCCGCCGGCCAGACGTCGGTCAGGGTCGGGAGGCGCGGGTCGGAAGCGGGGACGGCGACGCGGAGCCGCAGGTGCTCGTTCCGCCTCGTCGAGTAGAGGAGCGCGTTCAGGAGGAAGCGCCCGTCGCCGCGGAACGAGGGGCTCCCGTCGAGCTTCAGCCGGTCGACGGAGGCGAGGTCGAGGAGGAGGTCGTAGGCCGCCGCCGGGTCGTCGCGCAGGAAGAGCGCCGCGTCGTGGAACGAGGCGGCGTCGGCGTCGAGGGTCGGGACGTCGCTCCCCGGGCGCGGCTCGACGCGGACCGAGCCGTCCGGGAAGCGCCGATCGAGGACCGGCGCGAACGGGACGGACGTGGCGGGCAGCGTCGCGCTCACGGCTTGCCTCCCTTGGCGGCGTCGGCCTCGGCCGTCCGGGCCATCTCGGGGAACTGGTGAGAGGCGGCGCGTCCCGGCGCCATGACCGACTTCGAGTAGGCGGGGATCGACTCCACCTGCGGGTCGGTCCCGACGCGGATCGGGACGTACGTCTTCGCCTCGCGGTGCCGCGCCAGGTCGCCCGACTGGATCCGCTTCTGCAGCTCGATGATCCCGTAGAGCAGGTTCTCCGGGGTCGGCGGGCAGCCGGCGACGTAGACGTCGACCGGGACGATCTCGTCGATCCCCTGGACGACGTGGTAGGCGCGGTAGAAGCCGCCCGTGCAGGCGCAGACGCCCATCGAGATGACCCACTTCGGCTCGGGCATCTGGTCGTAGATCTTCCGGAGGATCGGGGCCTGCTTGTCGGTGATGGTCCCGGCCACGATCATCAGGTCGGCCTGCCGCGGCGAGAAGCGCACGACCTCGGCCCCGAACCTGGAGATGTCGTAGTGCGACGAGGCGACCGACATGAACTCGATGGCGCAGCAGGCCGTCCCGAACGGCATCGGCCAGAGGGAGTTCTTGTGGGCCCACTGGACGAACCAGTCGAGCTTCGTCGTCAGGAAGTCGGCCCCCGCGGTCGACGGGACTCCGGGCGCGATCGGCGGCTGGATCCGCGCGGCCGGAAGGTTGAGTTTCTTGTCGCTCATCACAGACCCCCCGAGCTTGTGAAACCGTTCACGAGGTCGATTGTAAAGGCCCCTCAGCGCTTTCCGTCGAGCATGTCGAGGATGACCGGCACGCAGCGCTCCCCGTGGCAGGAGCCGGTCGTGCAGCCGGTCGCCCTCGCCACGTCCTCTACGTTCCGCGCGCCCGCCGCGATGGCCTCCGCCACTCGCGGGTACTTGATCCCGTTGCAGATGCAGACGGGCTTGTACTTCAGGAGCGCGAGGCGGTGCTTCTCGGAGAGGGGGGCGTCGTCCACGGGCTCAGAAGTCGACGGTGTAGCGGATCGACGCGCGGTCCCGCACCCGGTCGAGGTAGACGACCCCGTCGAGGTGGTCGCTCTCGTGGAGGACGACCCGGGCGTGGAAGCCCTCCGCGACGAACTCGACCGGCCTGCCGGCCTCGGAGAGCGCCCGGACCCGGATCTTCGAAGGCCTCGGGACCCGCGCGGCCAGGAACGGCACGGAGAGGCATCCCTCCCAGTCCTCGACCTCCTTCGGGTCGAGGATCTCGAACGACGGGTTCACGAGGATCGTCGGCGGGACCTCGAGGCCCGTGCCCCGCTTTCCGGACGGCTCGACCATGTAGAGGAGGGCGCGCACCGGCGCGGCGACCTGGGGCGCGGCCAGGCCGGTCCCCGCGTACTCCACCATCGTCTCGCGGAGGTCGTCGAAGAGCCCCCTGAAGCGGCCTCGCTTCAGGTCCTTCGGCTCGATCTCCGACGCCTGGCGGCGCAGGACGTCCGCGCCGAGCTTCATCACCTTGAGAATGGCCAAGACGACCTCCCGGAAACGGATTCTAGGAGCAGTCCGGGAGAGGGCTCTCCCTTCGCCGAAACCGGGGGGCCCGTGGGGCCGCGAGC
Source organism: uncultured Holophagales bacterium (assembly GCA_964575465.1). GTDB lineage: Bacteria > Acidobacteriota > Thermoanaerobaculia > UBA5066 > UBA5066 > UBA5066. The sequence goes on from CAZNSS010000547.1 coordinate 3,045, forward strand.
AGCGCCCCCCGGAGAGCGCGCCCCCCGGGGAAGACACGACGGCCCGCGAGGGCCGTTCGAGGGGGAGAAAAGATGGTGCCCAGGGGCGGAGTTGAACCGTCGACACCGCACTTTTCAGGCGCGTGCTCTACCAGCTGAGCTACCTGGGCACC
>CAZNSS010000548.1:0-3192 GCA_964575465.1 uncultured Holophagales bacterium
GCCGGGAGCCGGGGCCGGCCCGAGCCGGTCGGGGGCCGGCGGCGCGCCGGCGAGGTCGAAGACCCTCTTCATCTGCTCCGCGGTCCGCGCGAAGCCGATGCCGTCGAGCTGCCCCCGGACGTCGCCCTCCGAGGGGATCGCCATCTCCTTCCGCACCTCCTCGAGGGTGGGAGGCGCGGCGGCCGTCCCGCGGGCCAGGACCGGGAGGAGCGCCAGCGTGGCGAGCGCGGATCGCGAGACACGAAGCGCGCGGGAATCCCGGCCTCGCGTCGACCGTGGCATCGGTCCTCTCATGCGGCGCCCCCCTGCGGCGGGGTCCCGTCCCGCCGCCCTCCGAGCATCCGGCCGATCTCCGCCCGGAGCGCTCCGAGGGCGACCGGCTTGGTCATGTAGGAATCCGCGCCGGCAGCGAGGATCCGGTCCCGGTCCCCGACCATGGCGAGGGCCGTCAGCGCGAGGACGGGCAGGCCCGAGGCGCTCGAAGCGCGGAGCTCGCGGAGGACCTCGAGCCCGTCCATGCCGGGAAGCTGGATGTCGAGGATCACGAGGTCGTGGACGTTCCCCTCCGCGCGATCGAGAGCCTCGCGGCCGGTCGCCACGGATTCGACGTCGAAACCCTGCGCCTCCAGGAACTCCGAGAGGATGGTGCGGTTGTCGGCGTCGTCCTCCACGAGGAGGATCCGCCCGGAGCCCGGCGCGAGGCTGGCCGAGGGGACCGGCGCGGCCTCCCGCGCACGCACGGGCCGACGCTCCGGCGTCCTCCACGGGAGGACGACCGAGAAACGGCTCCCCCTCCCCGGCTCGCTCTCCACCTCGATCCGCCCGCCGTGCAGCTCGGTCATCCCGCGCGCGAGGGAGAGGCCGAGGCCGCTCCCCCCGTGCTCGCGGGCGAGGCGGGCGTCGAGCTGCGTGAAGGGGCGGAAGAGCTTCGGGAGGTCCTCGCGGGAGATGCCGATCCCGGTGTCGCGAACGTCGAACCGGATGTGCGCCTCTCCGGAATCGGCGGACGCGACGAGGTCGACACGCCCCGCCGGCGGCGTGAACCTCACCGCGTTCGTGAGGAGGTTCGCGAGGACCTGCCGGAGGCGGCGCGGGTCGGCCACGAAGCGGACCGGCGCGGGCGGTCCCTGAAAGGCGAGCTCGACCCCCTTCTTCCGCGCCTCCGTGCGGACGAGGGCGAGGGCGAGGTCGCAGATCTCGTCGAGAGTGCAGGCGTCCGGCTCGATCGACATGCGGCCGGCGCCGATCCGCGCGAGATCGAGGACGTCGGAGAGGAGCGAGAGGAGGTGCCGCCCGGCGCCCTCGAGGATCCCGAGCGTCCGGAGCTGCCGCTCGTTGAGCTCCCCGTGGACGCCCGCCCGGAGGAGCTCGGCCGAGCCGAGGATCCCCGTCAGCGGGGTCCGGAGCTCGTGGCTCATGCTCGCGAGGAACTCGTCCTTGGCCCGCGCAGCCTGCGCCAGCTCCACGTTGAGGCTCGCGAGCTCGGCCGCGCGCTCCTCGCGCTCCGCCCGGGCCCTCTTCTCCTCGGTGATGTCGTGGGCGACCGTCGAGACGTACGGGACGCTGCCGTCCGGCCGGACGTGCGGGATGACGAGCTGGCGGACGGGGATCTCCCTCCCGTCCGTGGACCTCAGGAGCGTCTCCCCCTGCCAGACCTCTCCCCGCCGCGCCGCCGGAGAGATTTCCTGCAGGAAGGTCTCGCGGAATGCGGGCGGGTGAAGATCGTCCACCAGCAGCCCCTCGATCGACTCGATCCCGAGCAGGCGTCGCCCCGCCGGGTTGATGTAGACGACCCGGCGCGCGTTGTCGGCCATGCCGACGAGGTCGGGCGTCGCCTCGAGGATCTCGAGCTGGCGGTCGCGGACGGCCTCCGCCTCCTTGCGGGCCGTGATGTCGCGCACGAAGGCGATGTACCGGCCGCCGGTGACGCTCTCCCAGTTCACGGAGGCGTCGACGTCGACGATCCGGCCGTCCTTCCGGCGGTGGCGGGTCTCGAACGACGCCGAGCCCGTCTCGCGGAGCCGCCTTCCGGTCTCGGCGAGCTGCGCGGCCGTGAGACCCACGTCGACGTCCCGGACGTTCATCGCGAGGAGCTCTTCCCGCGAGTAGCCCACCAGCCGGCAGTACGCGTCGTTCACCTCGACGAAGCGGCCCCCGAGCTCGAACAGGGTGAAGCCGTCGTGGGTCGACGAAAGAATGACCCGGAGCTCCTCCCCGCGCTGCGCCACCCTCTGCTCGAGGCTCGCGTTCAGCTCCGCGAGCGCGCCGAGCGCCTGCTCGCGCGCCGTGACGTCGGCGACGCGGATGGAGACGGCAATCACCGCCTCGTCGGGCCCCCGCACGGGCGAGTAGACCGTCTCGAAGTGGTGGCCCCCCGCCTCTGTCCGGTGCGAGTGCGCCTCTCCCGCGAACGCCCGGCGGAGGCTCTCCCGCACGCCGGGGTGGTTCTGATCCGAGATGAAGGTGTAGAGGTCGTCACCCAGCCCGACCTCCTGGCCCCGCACGACGCGGATCACGTGTCGACCCGCCGCGTTGAAGGCGAGGATCCGGTGATTCCGGTCGACGAGGCCGACGGGCTCGGGGATCGACTCGAGGATCGCGTGGGGGTCCAGGTGGACCGCCGTCTCGGAGACTTCTCCCGTCTCCACGCCCCGCCGGGTGCGATCGTCGCCGTCGCTCACCCTCGGAGTGTAGTGCTCCCACCAACCGGAATCGGAGCGGCCCGGGGGAACTTCCCGGGCCGCTCCGGAGGGTAGAGGGAAGCGGGGCTAGAGGAGGCCGGTGTGCCGCAGCGCCTCGCCCGCCTGGACGGCGGCCGCGACGTTGCGGATGGTCTCGAGCTTCGCCTTCTGCTCCGCCGTCAGGATCCCGGCGACGCCGGTGCGAAAGGCCTCGTCGATCGCGGCGAACTGCTTGCGGAGCGCCTCGACCCTGAGGAACGCGTCGCCCACCGTGGCGGCGTCCGGGGTCTCGGCCCTGAGGGCGGTGCCGAGGGCCGTCTCCGCCTCGGTCACCCGTGCCTGCAGGGCGTCGGCAGACGTCCGGCGCGCGTCGCCGAGCTGGCGGAGCTGGACGAGCTGCGCTTCGGTGAACGAGAGAACGTCGACGAGGACGCGGTCGGGCGCCGGACCGGCCATGGGTCCGCCCGCGGGGGGCGGACCGCCCGGTCCCGGCGGCGGGCCCTGGGCCGCG